>CAMKZP010000439.1 GCA_946477805.1 uncultured Enterobacter sp. | reverse complement strand
CTGGTAGCCTCGCGTCTCTTCCTGCGCCCAGGCGCTGATCTTATCGATCCATTTCCCCTGGTTTCCACGGTTAAACTTGCGCCGGTCGATGCCTGAATTTTCGATAATCGACTCAATTTCACCCACGGACGCGTTCCATTTTTGCTTCAGGGCTGCAATTTTTGCGACGATCTTTTCATGACGAGAGGCCAGCGTTTCGTCCGCGGGCGGCGGGGATTTAATCACCGGCGCTTCGCCCTGAAGATAGCGGTCAATGGCGCGCAGAAGCTCTTCCGGGCCTTTCCAGAGCGCATGAACCGCTTCGGCGATATCACGCTGTAGCGGATAGCAATGGCGGCGCCAGAAATCCGCGCAGGCCTGATAGCGCAGTACGGACTCATCTTCGATAAGCTGCTGTTCAAAGAGCATGCCGGACTCAAACGCGTTCAGGCTCAGCATGCGCTGACAAAAACCGTGAATGGTGAACACCGAGGCTTCATCCATCTGCCGCTCGGCAAGCAGTAGCCATTGCGCGGCCTGTTGCTTGTCAGCGATCTCCTCCAGAAGGCTCGCGTAAAGCGGGTTATCCGTGCTCTGGCGCAGACAGGCGATACGCAGTTCATGAATGTTCGCGCGAATACGCCCGCGCAGCTCTGCCGTGGCTGCTTCGGTGAAGGTGACCACCAGCAGCTCTTCCACGCTAAGGGGGCGTGGAAAAGCCGCGCTGCCGCCAAGCCCGAGCAGCAGGCGCAGATAGAGCGCGGCGATGGTAAAGGTTTTTCCCGTTCCCGCTGAGGCTTCAATCAATCGCTCACCCTGCAGAGGTAAACGTAAGGGATCAAGGGACTCAGCGGTAACGGTCATTCTTTCTTACTCCAGGGCATAGATTGCTGCAGCACGCTGATGCTCTTCCAGACGGTCCAGCCTTTCGGATCCACATATTCCGCTTTACCGTTCTGGCTGCCGGATACCTGAGACAGGATGGCGATCCCCTGCGGCTTAATAACCGCCTGATGGAAGAAATCGGCAACCTTTTGAGGCGTCAGCTGTTTTATCTCTGCCACTACTTTATCACGTGAATCAAATTTCATATTACCGCGATCGAAATCTTTGCTCAGCTGTGACGCCTCTTCACCCAGCGTCTGCGGTGGCTGCATCACCTGAGCGATAACCGCCTGCTGGATCTGAGCGAACTCTTCCGGCTTCATGGCCCGCAGCTTTTCTTCTGCCTGCGGGAAGAAAGCCTGATAGCGCTGCCAGAGGTAGGCAGGCTGCTTATCGCTGCTTTGCAGCAGGAACCCCAGCCCCCACTGACGCCCCACGTTCATCGAAAACGCAAAGACCGCATAGCCGAGCTGTTCTTCCGTTCGCAGCTGGTTATAGAACCACGGCTGAATAATTTGTCCGAGCACGGCGCTTTGTGCCGTGCTGGCAAACTCGTCATAGCCGGTAGGCACAAAGACGGCAGCCAGCGCGGAATCGGTGCTGCTACCCGCTTTTTCGAAAATAACATTCTGCTTTTTCTCAACCAGCACGTCCTGGTTACGACACCATTCGTCACCCTTTGAGCCCAGCTGAGTTCGCACATTTTGCGCCAGGGTTTTCGCCTGCTCCTCGCTCATATTCCCGACAACGAGGAATTCCGGGCGGGTATTGGTTTTGAGCTTTTCGCGATAAGCCAGCACATCTTCCAGTGAGATAGACGGCAGCAGGGCGCGGCGATCTTCACGCTGGAAGTACGGAATTTGCGACACCATCTGCGCAGGCATGATGGCCTGTTCATAAGCTTTACCCTTCTCCGCAGAGTCCATCATCTGGGCATACCATGACTTAGCCTGCTCAAGCTGCTCCTGCGTCGGCGTATAGCTGAAATAGCCCTCAAGCAGGGCCTGGAAGAGCTGTGGCAAACGCTGGGTGTAGCCGTTTGCATTGACCATCAGGCCGTTATTGGCGTTGGTCGAGAAGCTAATGCCCCCTACCGCCGCCTGATTACTGAGCTGATCCAGCGCGATACCGGCAAGGTAATCGTTGAGCGCAAACATCACCTGGTTTTTAGCGCTGTCCATCGCCTTCGGATTGCGCAGCACTACGCTGACGTCCACCTTCGGCTCGCTGGCAAAATAGCGGCTTGGCGCGTACACCACCCGCAGCGTTGGCTCATCAACAATCAGCGCAGGATGCGGGTAATCCTTCGAGGATTTTATCTGTGAGAAATCATCCGGAATGTAGGGGTTCAGCTCCGGCATCTGCAGGGCAATTTCTCCCGCCATTTTCTGCCAGGCCGCAAAAGTCTGTTCACTGATTTTATCGACCTGGTAAGGCGCCTCCACGAAATACGCCGTTTTATTATGCGGCTCGTTCGGGCTGATATACCAGACGCGGGCGTTTTGCGGCGTCATCATCGCCAGACGCGCTTTGATCGCCTCGGCATCATACCGATCGGCAATGTTGACGGCGTCCAGCGTATGCGCCACCGGTACGCGGATCATGGTATCTGCCAGCCACTCAACGTAATCCATATCACGCGTGATTGAGGGATAGCGGAAATCGAGATCCAGCACGTGCGCCAGCTCGTCGAAGTAACGTTTATCAACGCCCTTGTCGCGCAGAAGTGAGAGGTAGCTGAAGATGGCGGCAACCACCCGATCGCGGTTTGCCAGGCCTTTATCCGTAAGGGTCGCGGAGATGGCCAGCACACCGCTGTTACCGTTTACCACGGGATCGGAGTCGGCACGAATGCCCTCCACCAGCCCCTGTTTTTGCAGCCAGTCGGACAGCGTGCCCGGGCTTCGGTTGCCTATAAGATAGGTCACCAGCTCGTCGGTTTTGCTGCGGAACTGCGCGGTGTTGTTATCAATACGGAACTCCACGCGCAACACTTTGCGCGGGAGGGCGGGAACGTAGTGGATCACGATCCCTTTTTGCGCGTCAGTGACGACCGGAACGTCGATTTTCGGCAGCGCGATGTTTTTATTCGGTACACGACCAAACGTCTGTGCCGCCATGCTCGCCAGCTCAGGCAAAGGCTGGTTGCTGTAGATGACCGCTTTCATCAGGTTCGCGGAGTAGTATTTATCGCGAAACGCGTGGAGCGCTTCGAGCACCGGGCTGCCCGGTTTGTCGCTCAGCGTCTCAAGGTTACCGCCTGAGAAACGCGAACCCGGGTGTGCCGGGTTAATGGTTTCGGCGCTCACCTGCGCCATGCGCATGCCGTCTCGGGTACGGGCCATGGTCAGTTCGGCATTGACGGCATTACGCTCGCGATCGGCATATTTTTTATCCAGCAGTGGCGCAGCGATAGCATCTGCCAGGCGGTCAACCGCCCCTGCCAGCGCGTCGTTTTCCACTTCGAGGTAAAACGCCGTGCGATACGGCGCAGTGCTGGCGTTGTGGCTGCCGCCATGCATTTTCAGGAATTCCGACAGGCTATCGGGCTGCGGGTATTTTTTCGAGCCCATCAGCGTCATGTGTTCGAGGTAGTGCGCCAGGCCCGGGTGGGCTTCAGGATCTTCCAGCGAACCCACCGGCACAACCAGCGCCGAAAGGGATTTTACCGCCTGCGGGTCGGAAACCAATAGCACGGTCATGCCGTTATCTGTC
>CAMKZP010000438.1 GCA_946477805.1 uncultured Enterobacter sp. | reverse complement strand
GAAGGCAAGTTTGAGCGCATCAGCTGGGATGAAGCGCTGAATACCCTCACCGCAAGCCTGAAAAACGTGGTAGAAAAGTACGGCAACGAGGCGGTTTACATCAACTACTCCTCCGGGATTGTCGGGGGTAACATCACCCGCTCCTCCCCTTACGCCTCGCTGGTGGCGCGCCTGATGAACTGCTACGGCGGTTTTCTTAGCCACTACGGCACCTACAGCACCGCGCAAATTGCCTGCGCCATGCCCTACACCTACGGCTCCAACGACGGCAACAGCACCTCGGACATCGAAAACACCAAACTGGTGGTGATGTTCGGCAACAACCCGGCGGAAACGCGCATGAGCGGCGGCGGGATCACCTGGTTCCTTGAGCAGGCCCGCGAGCGTTCAAATGCGCGAATGATTGTTATCGACCCGCGCTATACCGATACCGCGGCCGGACGTGAAGACGAGTGGATCCCGATCCGCCCCGGCACCGATGCCGCGCTGGTCGCCGGTATCGCATGGGTTTTGATTAACGAAAACCTGGTTGACCAACCCTTCCTCGATAAATACTGCGTGGGCTATGACGAAAAAACGCTGCCGGAAGGCGCACCGGCCAACGGTCATTACAAAGCCTATATTCTCGGCCAGGGGGACGACGGCACGGCGAAAACGCCGGAGTGGGCCTCGCACATCACCGGTATTCCTGCCGATCGCATTATCAAGCTGGCCCGCGAAATTGGCTCGGCTAAACCCGCCTGTATTTGCCAGGGCTGGGGGCCGCAGCGCCAGGCTAACGGGGAGCAGACCTCCCGCGCCATCGCCATGCTGCCGATCCTGACCGGCAACGTGGGCATTAACGGCGGCAACAGCGGCGCGCGCGAATCCACCTACACCATCACCATCGAGCGGATGCCGCTCCCGGATAACCCGGTGAAAACGCAAATATCCTGCTTTAGCTGGACGGACGCGATCGCCCGCGGCCCGGAGATGACGGCGCTTCGCGACGGCGTGCGCGGCAAAGAGAAGCTCGACGTGCCGATTAAGTTCATCTGGAACTACGCCGGAAACACCATTATTAACCAGCACTCGGATATCAATAAAACGCACGATATTTTGCAGGATGAGAGCAAGTGCGAAATGATTGTCGTCATCGACAACTTTATGACCTCCTCCGCGAAATATGCGGATATCGTTCTGCCAGACCTGATGACCGTCGAGCAGGAAGACATCATTCCTAACGACTACGCTGGCAACATGGGCTACCTGATTTTCCTCCAGCCCGTCACCGCGCCGAAGTTTGAGCGCAGGCCGATCTACTGGATCATGAGCGAAGTGGCAAAACGCCTCGGGCCGGATGTCCATCAGCGGTTTACCGAAGGCCGCACGCAGGCGCAGTGGCTGCAGTATCTGTACGCCAAAATGCTCGAAAAGGATCCGCAGCTGCCGTCCTACGAGGCGCTGAAAGAAATGGGCATTTACAAGCGCAAAGATCCGAACGGGCACTTCGTGGCCTATAAAAAATTCCGCGACGACCCGGATGCCCATCCCCTGAAGACGCCGTCGGGCAAAATTGAAATTTACTCCAGCCAGCTGGCGAAGATTGCGGCCACCTGGGCGCTGGAAAAAGACGAAACCATCACTGCGCTGCCGGTCTACGCGTCGACGTTTGAAGGCTGGGACGCACCCGAGCGCAGCACTTACCCGCTGCAGCTGTTCGGTTTCCACTTTAAAGCCCGCACCCACTCCAGCTACGGCAATATCGACGTCCTGCAGGCCGCCTGTCGCCAGGAAGTGTGGATCAATCCGGTCGATGCCGACAGGCGCGGCATCCGGAATGGCGATATGGTGCGCGTCTTTAACGATCGCGGTGAAGTGCGCATAGCGGCAAAAGTCACGCCGCGGATTATGCCCGGCGTGAGCGCGATGGGCCAGGGAGCCTGGCACGACGCCAACATGAACGGCGATCGCGTTGACCACGGCTCCTGCATCAACACGCTGACCACCCACCGCCCGTCGCCGCTGGCGAAAGGCAACCCCCAGCACACCAACCTCGTGCAGATCGAGAAGGCGTAAGGAGTAACCGATGACAACCCAGTATGGATTTTTTATTGATTCCAGCCGTTGCACCGGGTGCAAAACCTGCGAGCTGGCCTGCAAGGATTACAAAGACCTCACCCCGGACGTGAGCTTCCGTCGCATCTACGAATACGCGGGCGGCGACTGGCAGGAGGACAACGGCGTCTGGCATCAGAACGTTTTCGCCTATTATCTGTCGATCGCCTGTAACCACTGCGAAGATCCGGCCTGTACCAGGGTCTGCCCGAGCGGGGCGATGCACAAGCGTGAAGACGGCTTTGTGGTGGTGGACGAAGATGTCTGCATCGGCTGTCGCTACTGCCACATGGCCTGCCCGTACGGCGCGCCGCAGTACAACGAAGCCAAAGGCCATATGACCAAGTGCGACGGCTGCCATACCCGCGTCGCCGACGGCAAAAAGCCGATCTGCGTGGAATCCTGCCCGCTGCGCGCCCTGGACTTCGGGCCGATTGACGAGCTGCGCAAAAAGCACGGCCAGCTTGCCGCCGTCGCGCCGCTGCCGTCCGTGCACTTCACGAAGCCGAGTATTGTGATCAAACCTAACGCCAACAGCCGTCCGACGGGTGACACCACCGGCTACCTGGCAAACCCGAAGGAGGTGTGAGATGGGAAGTGGATGGCATGAATGGCCGCTGATGATCTTCACGGTCTTTGGGCAGTGCGTTGCGGGTGGTTTTATTGTGCTCGCGCTGGCGTTGTTAAAAGGCAATCTGAACGCCGCGCAGCAGCAGCGCGTCGTGTTGAGCATGTTTGGGCTGTGGGTGCTGATGGGCATTGGCTTTATTGCCTCTACGCTGCACCTGGGTTCGCCCATGCGCGCGTTTAACTCTCTTAACCGCGTGGGCGCATCCTCGCTCAGCAACGAGATTGCCAGCGGGGCAATCTTCTTTGTGATTGGCGGGCTTGGCTGGCTGCTGGCCGCGCTGAAGAAACTGCCTGCCGGTGTGCGCAGCCTTTGGCTGATCCTGACGATGGTGCTGGGCGTGGTGTTCGTGTGGATGATGGTGCGGGTGTATAACACCATCGATACCGTGCCGACCTGGTACAGCGTCTGGACGCCAGTGAGCTTCTTCCTGACGATGTTTATTGGCGGCCCGCTGCTGGGCTACCTGCTGCTGCGCGCGTCGGGTGTTGATGGCTGGGCAATGCGCCTGTTGCCTGCCGTTTCGCTGCTGGCTCTGGTGGTAAGTGCTATGGTTGCCCTGATGCAGGGGGCTGAGCTGGCCACCATTCACAGCGCTATTCAGCAGGCGTCTGCGCTGGTACCGAACTACGGCTCGCTGATGGCCTGGCGTATCGTCCTGCTGGCGGCGGCGCTGGTAGTGTGGATAGCGCCTCAGCTTAAAGGCTATCAGCCTGCGCTGCCTTTATTATCACTGGCCTTTATGCTGGTGCTGGCAGGGGAGCTGATCGGGCGTGGCGTGTTCTATGGCCTGCATATGACGGTCGGTATGGTTATCGCCAGCTAATTTCATTTTTTGTTATATAAAGCCGGGAC
>CAMKZP010000437.1 GCA_946477805.1 uncultured Enterobacter sp. | reverse complement strand
CTCTACGGGCTCTTCGTCCATTGCCTCTTCTTCGGACTCATAACCCTCTTCTTCTCGCTCATTACGCGCGCTGCGGCTGCGCGAAGGGCGACGATCGTCTGCATCCAGATCAACATCGTCAAAGTTGATCTGCGGCTCGTTATCACGTTCTGAAGATTGACGAGAACGACCAGTACGACGATCGCTGGGATCGGGTTTCAGCTCGTCTTCTGGTTTGAATTCATCCATTTAACACCCCACTCAAAGGCTTATGCCAACGACTTTGCATTTCACCTGAAGCTAAACGACCACCGGTAACGGCGGCCTGACCTTTCTAGTTGTTACGCCTGCTGACAATCAGCGATAGCGCCAAGAACGACATCGTGCGGCACTCCGCCGCGTACTTCACTCTTCCCTATTGCAAGCGGGAGTACCAGACGCATCTCACCTGCCAAAACTTTTTTATCGCGCATCATGTGGGGTAGATACGCCTGCGCAGACATCTCCTGCGGGCCCGTCACCGGCAAACCGGCGCGTTCAAGCAGTGCAATAATGCGTGCCGTCTCTGCCGGTTTGAACTGGCCCAAACGTTCGGACGTGCGCGCAGCCATGACCATACCGGCCGCAACCGCTTCGCCATGAAGCCAGTTGCCGTAACCCATTTCGGCTTCAATCGCGTGGCCAAACGTATGCCCCAGATTCAGTAAAGCACGTAAGCCGGTTTCACGCTCGTCCGCGGCCACGACTTCTGCTTTCAACTCACAGCAACGGCGAATGCAGTACGCCAGTGCCGGGCCGTCGAGGCGCAGCAGGGCATCCATATTCTCTTCCAGCCAGCTAAAGAACTCGCCGTCAAGAATGATGCCGTATTTGATCACTTCCGCCAGGCCTGACGCCAGTTCGCGCGCAGGCAGAGTTTTCAGACAGTCGAGATCCACCACCACCGATGCCGGCTGGTAGAACGCGCCAATCATGTTTTTACCCAGCGGATGGTTCACTGCCGTTTTACCGCCAACAGAAGAGTCGACCTGTGACAGCAAGGTGGTAGGAATTTGAATAAAGCGCACGCCACGTTGATAGCTGGCAGCTGCAAAGCCCGTAAGATCGCCCACAACACCGCCGCCGAGGGCGAGCAGTGTCGTATCGCGACCATGCGGTTTTTGCAGAAGTGCGGTAAAGACGGTATCGAGCACCGTCAGGCTTTTATACTGCTCGCCATCGGGCAGAATCACACTGTCGACTTTTACGCCCGCTTGTTCAAGCTGCTTGCGTACGCGGTCGAGATAAAGCGGAGCCAGCGTCTCGTTGGTGACCAGCATCGCCTGATCACCCGCTTTCAGTGGTAAGAAGGAAGCTGGGTCGTTAAACAAACCAGCCGCGATGGTGATAGGGTAACTACGTTCCCCGAGAGTAACTGTAATCCTCTCCATGACGCGACATCCACCTTAAATGCTTTTACCCGCAGGCGAGTGTATATAAAGCCAGAATCAGTTGCTTTCCAGCATATGAATAATCTGGTTTGCAACCACTTTAGCGCTCTGGTCGTCAGTACGAATGGTCACATCAGCAATCTCTTCGTACAGAGGATTGCGTTCACCGGCCAGGGCTTCCAGAACTTCACGTGGCGGCGTTTCAACCTGCAGCAGTGGGCGCTTTTTATCGCGCTGCGTACGTGCCAGCTGTTTTTCGATGGTCGTCTCAAGATACACGACTACGCCACGGGCGGAGAGACGGTTACGGGTTTCGCGAGATTTCACAGAGCCGCCGCCAGTTGCCAGCACAATGCCCTGTTTTTCCGTGAGTTCGTTGATCACTTTTTCTTCTCGGTCACGGAAACCTTCTTCGCCTTCTACATCGAAGACCCAGCCCACATCAGCTCCGGTTCGTTTCTCAATCTCTTGATCAGAATCGTAAAATTCCATATTGAGTTGTTGAGCTAACTGACGCCCAATAGTGCTTTTGCCGGCACCCATAGGCCCAACCAGAAAGATATTGCGTTTCTCTGCCATTTTTTCGGTACTACTAAGACTATTCGTTAATGGTAATCCCCGCTTCGCAGACACCCAGCGTAGCAGGACATGAACTGAAACCTCATATGCAATAGAGCGAGAGTCAGACTAAAAATTATCTCAATACTACGGCTTGTTTGGCAACTGATTAAATCACCGCGACAGGCGCATAAGACAACAAGAGCGTAAGTCCAACTCGAATCGGTACTCCTTGTATGCTAATTCATGCCCCACGTCAAACATCTGCAACAAACTGAATGCAAAATCATTGCGGGGATCGTTTCCCATTAATGGATACCTACCAGTCTTGGTGTAATAAACACCACCAGCTCCCGTCGTTCGTTGTCTTTACCGTCGTGACGGAACAGTTGCCCTAAACAGGGGATCTTCCCAAGCCCGGGCACGCTGTCGCTCCCGGTTTTGTTCTTTTGCGAGAAAATACCGCCCAACGCCAGCGTTTCCCCGCTTTTGACTTCCACCTGCGTTTCGATCTCCTGCTTATCGATCGCCAGCGTTTCGCCGTCCGCCTGCTGCAGCACCTGCCCCGGCATATTTTCACTGATGTGCAGTTTCAGGCGCACGCGCCCTCCCGGCAGCACAACCGGCGTTACCTCCATCCCTAATACCGCCTCTTTAAACTCGACCGACGTCGCGCCGCTCTCGCCGCTGGAGACCTGGTAGGGTATCTCGCTGCCCTGCTTGATGCTGGCCGGTTGCATATGTGAGGCCAGCAAACGCGGGCTGGCGATGATATCCACCTGCTGCTTTTGCTCGAGCGCAGACAGTTCCAGATCCAAAAGCCGGCCGTTGATGCGCCCGATGTTAAACCCGACATGGGTAGTCGCACTGGCGACCGACAGATCCGCACCGAGCGTTGTCACTTGCCCAATCTTGCCCGCCTCAGTGGCCTCCGCTAGATTCCATTTCACCCCCAGTTCACGCAGGCTTTTTTCGTTGATGGTCACGATATGCGCCGACAGCTCTACCTGCTCAACCGGGAGATCCATCTGTTCCGCCCAGCGCTGCAGAAAATCCACCGCCGTCTGGCTGTCGCGCACCAGTAAACGGTTAGTGCGCCTGTCGACGGATAAACTTCCCTTTGGACTGAGAAGTTTTTCGGCGGCTTTTTGCACCTCACCGGCGTCTGCCCAGGTAAACGGAATAGCGTGTGAAACCAGCGGTGCCTCGAGCAGCCGCCTGGCCTGCTCCTGCTCACGGCGTTCCTGCTGCTCGCGCTGCCAGGCTACAGTGTTAACATAAAAAATCCCCCCCTCCTCGCGCAGGACAAGACCGGCGCTGGTGACCACCGTCTGAAGCGCCTGTCGCCACGGCACCCGCGCCAGATTCAGCGAAAGCGAGCCTGTCACGTCCGGCGACACAATCAGATTGCGGTTTTCCTGCGCCACCAGCGCCTGAAGCACCTGCACGACCGGGACATCATCCACCACGAGGGTGACCAGCTTTGGCCCGGCGGCTAGCAGCGGCTGGCTCAGTACCGTCAGCAACAGCAGTATCCTTATTTTCACGCTCTTTCGTTCCTTCTCGTTGCCATGTCCATCGCGTCGGCTCGCACGTGTCGCCGACATCAACGGTCAGTT
>CAMKZP010000436.1 GCA_946477805.1 uncultured Enterobacter sp. | reverse complement strand
GCCGCTGCTGCCCGATCGCGAAGGTTCCGTGCGCGAAGAGCGCCGCATCGTCGATGAAACCCGCAAAATTCTGCAGGATGACGGCCTGATGATCTCCGCCAGCTGCGTGCAGTCGTCTGTGTTCTACGGCCACGCGCAGATGGTGGGCTTTGAAGCGATGCGACCGCTGGCGGCAGAAGAGGCGCGTGACGCGTTTGGCCGCGGCGAGGACATCGTGCTTTCAGAAGAGCGCGAATTCCCGACCCAGGTGGGCGATGCCAGCGGTAGCGCCCATCTCTCGGTAGGCTGCGTGCGTAATGATTACGGCATGCCGGAGCAGGTTCAGTTCTGGTCGGTTGCCGATAACGTTCGCTTTGGCGGCGCGCTGATGGCGGTCAAGATCGCCGAAAAACTGGTGCAGGAGTACCTGTACTGATGTCCGACGTGGAACTAAAGCCCGTCCACAGGATCGCCCTCGGGATTGAGTACGACGGCAGTAAATACTACGGCTGGCAGCGTCAGAATGAGGTGCGTAGCGTCCAGGAGAAGCTGGAGAAAGCGCTTTCTCAGGTGGCAAACGAGCCGATCAACGTCCTGTGCGCGGGCCGAACCGACGCCGGTGTTCATGGAACAGGGCAGGTAGTGCATTTTGACACCACCGCGGTGCGAAAAGACGCTGCGTGGACGCTGGGTGTAAATGCGAATTTACCTGGTGACATCGCGGTGCGTTGGGTAAAAGCTGTGCCAGATGATTTTCACGCGCGCTTCAGCGCCACCGCGCGTCGTTACCGCTATGTCATCTATAATCAGCGCCTGCGCCCGGCGGTATTAGGCCAGGGCGTGACGCATTTTTATGAGCCGCTGGATGCAGAGCGTATGCATCTCGCGGCGCAGAATTTGTTAGGTGAAAATGATTTTACGTCGTTTCGTGCGGTGCAGTGTCAGTCCCGCACGCCGTGGCGTAACGTCATGCACATAAACGTCAGTCGTTTTGGCGCGTATGTGGTGGTCGATATCAAAGCGAATGCCTTTGTACATCATATGGTGCGGAATATTGTAGGCAGCCTGATGGAAGTGGGCGCCGGACACCAGCCGGAGAGCTGGATTGCAGAACTGCTGGCAGCGAAGGACAGAATGCTTGCGGCAGCAACGGCGAAAGCGGAAGGGCTGTATCTGGTCGCGGTAGATTACCCGGATCGGTTCGACCTGCCAAAACCGCCAATGGGCCCGCTGTTCTTAGCGGACTAAACAAAGGTGCAATTAAGGCTTAGACAATATGGACGTAATACGTTTTCTGATTGATTTCATTCTGCATATTGATGTTCACCTCGCGGAGCTGGTCGCGCAGTATGGCGTCTGGGTGTATGCGATTCTGTTCCTCATTCTGTTCTGCGAAACCGGCCTGGTGGTTACGCCGTTCCTGCCTGGCGATTCGCTGCTGTTCGTGGCGGGAGCGTTATCCGCGCTGCCAACCAACGATCTGAACGTGCATGTGATGGTGGCGCTAATGATTATCGCCGCGATTATTGGCGATGCGGTCAACTACACCATTGGTCGGGTGTTCGGCGAGCGGCTGTTCAGTAATCCGGATTCAAAAATTTTCCGCCGCAGCTATTTAGATAAAACGCATGCGTTTTACGAACGCCACGGCGGCAAGACCATTATCCTTGCGCGCTTTGTGCCCATTGTGCGCACTTTTGCACCCTTTGTGGCGGGAATGGGACATATGTCCTATCGTCATTTTGCGATGTATAACGTGGCCGGCGCGCTGCTGTGGGTACTGCTGTTTACCTACGCGGGCTACCTGTTTGGCGATCTGCCTGTGGTTCAGGAAAACCTTAAGTTACTGATTGTAGCGATTATTGTGCTTTCCGTTCTGCCGGGCGTGATTGAAATTATCCGCCACCGGCGTGCGGCGGCAAAACAAGCTAAGTGAGTGCACTCTGGCGGTTCGACCACTTTTTTATCCAAAGTTTCGGGCTGTTATGTTTTAATGTGCAACATTCATGGTCTGTTGGAGGCAAAAATGGCATTATTCGCCTCTTATAGCAAAACTGGCATACGACCAGGTTCAGGCAGAAAGGTTATCAATGAGCTGGATTGAACGAATTAAAAGCAACATTACCCCAACGCGTAAAGCGAGCATTCCTGAAGGGGTATGGACGAAGTGTGACAGCTGCGGCCAGGTTCTGTATCGCGCAGAGCTGGAACGCAATCTTGAAGTGTGTCCGAAATGTGACCACCACATGCGTATGTCGGCGCGCAACCGCCTGCATAGCCTGCTGGACGAAGGCTCTCTGGTCGAGCTGGGTAGCGAACTTGAGCCAAAAGACGTGCTAAAGTTCCGCGATTCCAAAAAATACAAAGATCGTCTGGCCTCTGCTCAGAAAGAGACCGGTGAGAAAGACGCGCTGATCGTTATGAAAGGCACCCTGCACGAGATGCCGGTGGTCGCCGCAGCCTTTGAGTTCTCCTTTATGGGCGGCTCAATGGGCTCCGTGGTCGGCGCGCGCTTCGTGCGTGCCGTTGAGCAGGCGCTGGAAGACAACTGCCCGCTGATCTGCTTCTCCGCCTCCGGTGGCGCGCGCATGCAGGAAGCGCTGATGTCCCTGATGCAGATGGCGAAAACCTCCGCCGCGCTGGCGAAAATGCAGGAACGCGGTCTGCCGTACATTTCTGTACTGACGGACCCAACCATGGGTGGCGTCTCTGCAAGCTTTGCGATGCTGGGCGATCTGAACATCGCCGAGCCGAAAGCGCTGATTGGCTTTGCCGGTCCACGCGTTATCGAGCAAACCGTACGTGAAAAACTGCCGCCGGGCTTCCAGCGCAGCGAGTTCCTCATCGAGAAAGGCGCTATCGACATGATCGTTCGCCGCCCGGAAATGCGCCTGAAGCTGGCAAGCATCCTGGCGAAGCTGATGAATCTGCCGGCGCCTGACCCGGATGAGCCGCGCGAAGGCGTGGTAGTACCGGATCAGGAACCCGAAGCCTGATAACTGAAAAGGGCAGGGCCGGTTGGCGCTGCCCTTTTGCTTTCTAATCTGTTAATGACAACCGGGCATTATGGAAAATAAAAGCATTCCCCAAGCCACGTCGCCCCTGGCCACGTGGCTTTCTTATCTGGAAAACCTGCACAGTAAAACCATCGATATGGGGCTTGAGCGCGTGAGCCGGGTTGCGGCGCGTCTCGACGTGTTAAAGCCGTTTGTGTTTACCGTCGCCGGAACGAACGGCAAAGGGACCACCTGCCGCACGCTGGAAGCGGTGCTGATGGCGGCGGGGTATAGGGTTGGTGTTTACAGCTCCCCGCACCTTGTGCGCTACACCGAGCGCGTGCGGGTGCAGAATAGCGAGCTGCCGGAGTCGGCCCATACGGCGTCGTTCGCCGCAATCGAAGCCGCGCGCGGCGAGATCTCATTAACCTATTTTGAATACGGCACGCTTTCGGCGCTGTGGCTGTTCAAACAGGCGCAGCTGGACGTGGTCATTCTGGAAGTCGGTCTGGGCGGGCGGCTTGATGCGACCAACATGGTGGACGCGGATGTTGCCGTGGTCACCAGCATCGCGCTGGATCATACTGACTGGCTCGGTCCCGACCGTGAGAGCATAGGC
>CAMKZP010000435.1 GCA_946477805.1 uncultured Enterobacter sp. | reverse complement strand
GGATCTGGCTGCGCAGGCGGGCGTCCAGCGCGGAGGTCGGTTCGTCGGCAATCAATACCTGCGGATTATTGACGAGCGCAATGGCGATCATCACGCGCTGGCCCATGCCGCCGGAGAGCTCGCCGGGATAGCGCGACAGCACGTGCTCGCTCAGCCCGACGGCACGGATGATCTCATGAATGCGCGCCAGGCGTTCGGCGCGGGGCAGGCGCTGATGCAGCGTTAACGCTTCATCAAGCTGGGCGGCGACGTTTTTCACCGGGTTCAGCGCGTAGCGCGGGTCCTGCAGAACCATCGCAATCCCGCTGCCGCGCAGCGCCTGCCAGCGGCGGTTGTTCAGGGTCAGCAGGTCGTTGCCGAGCACGTTAAGCTGGCCCGCGCTCACGACGCCGGGCCTGCGCACCAGCCCCATCAGGGCGCGGGCCGACATCGATTTGCCGGAGCCGGACTCCCCCACCAGCGCCAGCCGCTCGTTGCCAAGCCGAAAGCTCAGGTTGTTGACCACGCGCGCGGCGGGGTAGTCGATATTCAGCGCATCGACGATGACGCGGTGTTCAGTCATGGTGTGGCTCCAGTACGTCGCGCAGGCCGTCGCCCAGCAGGTTAAAGGCCAGGCTGGCAAACAGGATCGCCCCGCCCGGAATGGCGGCAATCCACCACTGGTCGAAAATGACCTGCATGCCGTCAGAGATCATCGCGCCCCATTCGGCCATCGGCGGACGCGCGCCCAGGCCGAGGAAGCCCAGCCCGGCGGCCGCCAGAATAATGCCCGCCAGATCCAGCGCCAGCCGCACAATCGCCGACGGCAGGCACAGGGGCAGAATATGGCCCACCAGCAGGCGCAGGCCGCGAATGCCCATCATTTCGGCGGCGGCCAGATAGTCGCTGTGGCGCAGGCGCTGGATTTCGCTGCGGGCCTGGCGCGCGTAGGCGGGCCAGGTGGTTAAGGCCAGCGCCAGCGCGCCGTTGACCAGCCCCGGGCCGAGCATCGCCACAAAGGCGAAGGCGAGGATCAGGCGCGGCATCGACATCACTACGTCGGTAAAGCGCATCAGGACGCGCTCCATCCAGCCGCCGTAGTAGCCGGACAAAATCCCCACCAGCAGCCCAACGGGCAGGGTGATGACGGTGACCAGCGCCACCAGCCCCAGCGCCGGGCGCGTGCCGTAAATCAGGCGCGAGAGCAGGTCGCGCCCGTAGCTGTCGGTGCCCAGCCAGTGCTGCACGCTGGGCGCCTGCAGGCGCGAGGCGGCGTCCTGCCAGTTCGGGTCAAGCGGCGCAAGCCAGGGCGCAAACAGGGCGATAAACACCAGTAGCGCAATGGCTACCAGCCCGCAAAACGCGGCCGGGGAGCGGCGCAGGCGGCGTAAGAAGAGATAAAACGGCATTAGCGCACCCTGGGATCGGTTGCCCGCACGAGCAGGTCGGTAAGGTTATTAATCAGCACAAAGCTCACGCCAATCAGCAGCGTGCCGCCCATGATGGCGGTAGTGTCTCCGGCGAACAGGGCGGTGGTGAGATAGCGCCCGATGCCCGGCCAGGAGAAGACGGTCTCGGTCAGCACCGCGCCTTCCAGCATGCTGGTATAGGCCAGGGCAATCACCGTCAGCAGGGTGCTGCGAATGTTCGGCAGTACGTGGCGCAGCAGGATGGTCATCTCTCCGGCACCTTTGGCGCGCGCGAGCAGGATGTACTCTTTGTTCATCTCGCTCAGGCAGGCGGAGCGCGTCAGGCGGGTGATGCTCGCCAGCGAGTAGTAGGCCAGCAGCAGCACCGGCAGCACCAGGTGGCTGATGGCGTTGCGAAACGCCTCGCGGTCACCGGAAAGCCAGGTATCAATCAGCGCGAAGCCGGTGCGCGGCTCGACGGTGAACTGCCAGATATCGTCCAGCCTGCCGGGACCGGCGCTCCACTGCAGCTTCGCGTAGAACAGGGCCAGCATCAGCAGGCCGAGCCAGAAAATCGGCACCGAGTTGCCGAGCAGGGTGAGGGTTCTGATGGCGAAATCCAGCGGCGAACCGGCGTAGCGGGCGCACAGCACCCCGGCAATCACCCCGAGCACGGCGCCGATGATTAACGCCAGCGTTGCCAGCTCCAGCGTGGCGGGAAAGGCGTGCAGCAGATCCTGCAGCACCGGCTGCCCGGTGGCGCTGGCCGTGCCTAAATCACCGTGGGCGAGATCCAACAGATAGTGCCAGAACTGCACGGGCAGAGGCCGATCCAGCCCGAGCTGGTGGCGCACCTGATCGTAAGTTGACTGGCTGGCGTGATCGCCGACGATCTGCAGCACGCGATCGACCGGGGAAAACGCCGAGAGCGCAAACGTGACGAGCAGCAGCCCGAGAAGCGTGAGCAGCAGGGTCAGCAGGCCCTGAAGCACGCGGGTGGAAAGATGCGGCATGGGAAAATCGTTATCCTGAAAATGGGCACAAACAACTCCCTCTCCCAAGGGAGAGGGAGAAAGGCTACTTGGTGACGCGGTCGTACCAGACCATATCCGCGTTCAGCCCCTGCTGATACCCTTTCACGTTATCACGCACCACGATCTGGGTTTTGCCCTGATCGACGAACACGTACGGCGAGTTATGCTGCAGCTGTTCCTGCATCTGTTTGTACAGATCCAGGCGCTTCGCCGGATCCGGCTCGGCCACCGCCGCAAGCGTCGCCTTGTTCAGCTCCGGAATTTTCCAGCCGTTCAGGCCGGCCACGGTGCTGGATTTACCGTCGTTCCACGCGAAGGCGCTGGCGTTCGAGTGCGCGTCAAAGTAATCGGGGATCCACAGACGGATCGCCGCCTGATGCTGCTTCGCGCGAACGCGGGCATACACCTGGCTACCGGCGGCGGGCAGCAGATCGACCTTCACGCCGCCCTGGGCAAAGCTCGCCTGCATCGACTGGGCGATGGTGATAAACGGCGGCTTGTTCTCTACGTCCAGCGTGAAGTGCGCGTCCTTAATGCCCGCTTTGGCGAGGATGGCTTTTGCTTTTGCCGGGTCAAACGTGAACGGGTTGTCCTCCAGCGCGCCCGGCAGGCCGACCGGCAGGAAGCTCTGGTGAACAAAATACTGGCCCTTCAGCAGGTTTTTGGTAATGCCGTCGTAATCCACCAGCCAGCGCGAGGCCTCCCAGAACGCCGGATTGTTCAGCAGCGGGTTAGCGCTGTTGCCGGTGTTAAACACCAGGTAGTTTTGCTCGGCGGACGGAATGCTCAGCACCTTCACGCCCGGCTTGCCCTCGAGGGCGCCGATCTGGTCTGCACCCAGGTCGCGCGCCACGTCCGCGTCACCCTGCTGGATCAGCAGGCGGCGGGAGGCCGGGTCCGGCACGTTTTTAATGATAATGCTTTTAAGCTTCGGCGCGCCGCCGGGCGAGGATGCATTGGCTTCCAGCACGATGGCCTGATGCGGCTGATAAACGCGCATGGTGAACGCGCCGCTGCCCGCGGAGTGCATTTTCAGCCACGCGTTGCCGAAGTCGTTATCCTTCACGTTCGCCGACACCTGCTTTTCATCGACGATGGAGGCAATCGGCGTGGAGAGAATATTCAGCGCCACCGCCGGGCTGACGTCCGCCGTCCAGTGAAGCGTGAGGGTATGGTCG
>CAMKZP010000434.1 GCA_946477805.1 uncultured Enterobacter sp. | reverse complement strand
CTAGTCGTCGGCAGCGTCAGATGTGTATAAGAGACAGAAATAATGCGCTGCAGTTCGCGCTCGGCGCCCGGCCCCACGTTCAGAAAGCGGAAGCTCAGACGCGGCGTGGAAATGGTCTCGTTTTTACTGTCCACGACCTTACGCTCGCCGATGGCAATCAGCTGCGCATCAAAGTAAAACCGTCCCCAGCCGCCCATATCCAGCTCAATCTGCGTGAAGCGCATTCCCTCTACCAGCCCGTCGGGTTTTGCCGTATCCATCAGCGCGCCCATTCCGCCGAGGGAGAGATCGAAAAGGCGGAACCGCAGCTCTTTTTTGTCCGGCATTTTGGCTTTGCAAAAATAGGCAGGCTGGAGGGGGGCGCTGATGCGGAAATATTCCCGGCGCTGGACAAACCAGATGTTCGCGGGAAGCGGCGTGACGAAGGCGGGTAGCCCTTCATACTCGCTCAGCGTCAGCTGCGGCAGAACAAACTCCACTTTTGCGCCCTGGGTTTCAGCCATTACTGAGATTTTTTCCGCCCGCAGCACGGCGCGGTTTTCATACTCCTGGCTGCCCAGGTCGATGACGAGGCGATCCGGCGAGGCGTCCAGGATCCGGCTGATGAACTGATTGGTTGACCAACTCATGCGCAGCGGCACTTCACCTTTCTGCAGGTCGCGCAATACCCCTAATACAGCCAGCGGATTTTGCTTCAGGAATTGCTCACTGTAATTACTCACGCCAGACGGCTCCTCGATGTATGACAGACGGTCTGTGAATTATCGGCAGCATGACGGTAAACTTAATACAAACCGGTGAGATTTTTTTCACTCTCGCGTAATTTTAAGTCGGTGAGATGAAAATGATTTTCTGGCGATCGCCTATACTTAAGTCACTCGCGCAGAAGGTTTTCTGCGCATGCGTTAAACCTGTAAGAGGGCATCGCTATGGGTATCATCGCCTGGATTATTTTTGGCCTTATCGCTGGCGCCATCGCTAAACTTCTCATGCCGGGAAATGACGGCGGCGGTTTTATTTTGACCTGCGTTCTTGGGGTCGTGGGTGCGGTTGTTGGCGGGTGGCTGGCAACCATGTTTGGCATGGGGGGCAGCATCAGCGGGTTTGATCTGCACAGTTTCCTGGTCGCCGTGGTGGGCGCCATCGTCGTCCTCGGCGTATTCAGGCTCCTCAGACGGGCATAAAAGGGTTAACAGCGGCTCTCTTCGGAGGGCCGTTTTTTTTGGTGTGCATATTGATTTGCTAATGGAAATGATAATAATTGTCGTTCCCAGTAAGTTCTCATAACAAGATGACATTATGAACACCTCACGTTTTGCGTTATGCGCGTTGGCAGGAGCCGTGGCGCTGGCATTGCAGGCACAGGCTTTCGCCGAAGAATCGACCATTCTGGTCACGGGATCGGAGCAGGGAAGCGAGCTTCCCTCATGGACCAACAGCGCGACCAAATCCGCGGTGGCGGAAAGTAAAACGCCGCAGGTCATCAACACTATCTCCGCTCAGGAGATCGCCCAGCGCCACGCGAATTCCGTGAACGAAATCCTGCGCTATGCGCCGGGGGTGTCAACGGAAACGCGCGGCAATACCTCTTACATGAGTGAGTATAAAATCCGCGGCTTTACCGTCGATCAGGAGTTTTACAACGGGCTGCAGTTACCCTATAACGTCACCGGCAACACCAAAGCGCGCATCGATCCGCTTTTAATTGAGAGCGTGGATATCCTCAAAGGGCCGTCATCCGTGCTGTACGGCGGCGGGGCGCCTGGCGGGCTGGTCAACATCCAGAGTAAAAAGCCGCAAAAAGAGGCCAAAACCGAGCTGGGCTTTACCACCGGGACGCGCAATCTGAAAGAGGGCTATCTCGACTCAACCGGGCAAATTGCCGACAGCGACTGGAATTACCGTCTGTTAGGGAAAGCGACGGAAGGCGACGATCAGCCGCACACCACGCGCTATGAAAACTACCTGGTTGCGCCGTCGGTTACCTGGCAACCGGACAGCAAAACGCGCCTCACTATCGATGCGCTGGCGCAAAACACCCCGAGCCTGTCCCCGTCGAACCCGCTGCCGCTCTCGTACCTGCGCTCGAAATATGCCGATCGCCGCGACTACGCTGGCGACGAGTGGAGCGGTTTTAAACAGCGCCAGTGGATGCTGGGCTACAGCTTTGAGCACGAGTTTGACAGCGGCTGGGGTTTTGCGCAAAAGGCGCGCTACTTCGACGTTGATACCCATCAGCGCAGCGTCTATTCAACGGGGGCCGGAGCCGAGGTTTATCAGCTCAACCGGTTTGCCTACACCACGGATGAAGACCTGCAAAGCTTTAACATCGACAACCAGGTGACCAAAACCGTCGCCCTGGGGGAATGGAAGCACCATCTGCTGGCCGGGTTTGACTACCAGAAGATGAACTCCCACTTCCACTATCGCTACGCCTCGGCCACGCCGGGCATCGATATGCGCGATCCTGATTACTCGCAGATAGATGAAGGGGCGCTGGGGCTGTATACCGCGCAGAAAAACCGTCTCAGCTATCAGCAAAACGGCTATTACCTGCAGGATCAGGTGGAGTTTGGCGGCTTGAATATTTTAGCCAGCCTGCGCTATGACGATTACCGCTCCGTGACCACCGACTATCTGCAAAACGGCGATAAGGCCTGGGTATCGCAGGATCGCGTCACCAAACGTCTGGGCGCGCTCTACGCCTTCGAGAACGGGCTTTCGCCGTTCATCAGCTATTCAGAAGGTTTCGCGCCGGTGTCGCCTCAGGGGACGCTGACGGCCAAAGACGTCAAGCCAACCACCAGCAAGCAGGTTGAGGGCGGCGTGAAATATCTGCTGGCTGAGTACGCCACGACCTTTACTGCCTCGGTGTTTAACATCCGGCAGAAAAACGTCGTCACCAGCGATCCGGGCTTCCTGAACTATCGCCAGACCGGGGAGGTGGAGTCTAAGGGGGCTGAACTCTCCGCAATCGCCCGTCCGACGGATAACCTGACGCTGATTGCCAACTATGCCTATACGCACGTCATCAATACGCAGGATGACAAGTTCAAAGGCAAGCGTCCGACGCAGGTACCGGAGAACGCCTTCAACCTGTGGGGAGACTACACCTTCGACAGCACGCCGGTTAAAGGGCTGACGCTGGGGGCAGGGGCACGCTACACCGGCCCGATGGAAATCTCGCAAAGCAACGACGCGGGTAAGCTGGGCGGCGCAACCCAGTACGATTTGGCCGCCTCTTACCGCATGGGTGAAATCACGCCGTCGCTGGCAGGGTTAACGCTGAAGGCGAGCGCGCAGAACATCACCAACAAAGAGACGCTGACCTGCTACGACGCAACCAACTGCTGGATTGGACGTGACCGGACGTTCCAGGTTGGGGCGAGCTACAGCTTCTGATGTTCTTTTCCCTCTTCCTGTAGGCTGACCCATCCCTCCACACTAATGCGGGCAGTGACCCATCCCCTCTCCCTTCCAGGGAGAGGGCTAGGGTGAGGGTCTCAGGCCGCACGTAATTTACTGCGCCGCGCTTTTCGGCGACGCACCGTCATCATTCTGTCTCTTATACACATCTCCGAGCCCACGAGACAGGCAGAAAT
>CAMKZP010000433.1 GCA_946477805.1 uncultured Enterobacter sp. | reverse complement strand
GCTCGCACCAGCACTCCGCCTGCTGCTCGTCGATATGCAGCTCGCAGCCTTCCGCCAGCGTGCCGCGACACACCAGCTCAAAGCAGAAGGCGAGGGCGCCGGGCTCGACGCAGGAAAACGCGCCGACCCTGAGCCACACGCCGGTGACGCGCTTCGCGTGGTTTTGCACTGCCTGCTGTTCGATAAGCTCAAGGGCCCGCTGGCAGAGGGTGATTTCGTGCATGACGCCTCCTCAATGATTTGCGCCAGTGAATGCAATAACGGTGCCAGCCTGGTTTTCGCCGGAGCGTGACGATGTCAACGCTGTCGAAATGACACGTCGACACCCCGGTAATGACAGCGTGAATAGCCATAAATTTCATAAAATTCAGTAAATTAAAAACTGGCATGGAATCTGCTTAACAGCCGCTATCTCCATAAAGCGGATACCTTCTATGACTATTTGGGAAATTAGCGAAAAAGCGGATTACATCGCGCAGCGTCACCAGCAGCTGCAGGATCAGTGGCACCTCTACTGTAACGCTCTGGTACAGGGGATCACCCTGTCGAAAGCCCGTCTGCACCACGCCATGAGCTGTGCCTCGCAGGGGGATATGCGCTTCGTGCTGTTCGGCCACTTTACGATTTACGTCACCCTGGCGGAGAGCTTTAACAGCCACACCATTGAGTACTACGTCGAGACAAAAGAGGGTGAAAAACAGTGTATTGCGAAGGCGCAGCTGATGGCCGACGGCATGGTGGACGGACACGTCAGTAACCGCGATCGCCAGCAGGTGCTTGAGCACTATCTGGAGAAAATCGCGCCGGTGTATGACGGTCTCTACGCGGCGATTGAGCATGATGAACCGGTCAATCTGAAGCAGCTGGTGGACGGAAAAACCCCGGCAAACGTGGCCTGAATAACGAGTGACGAAAGGTGTCGACGCGACAGTTTTTTCGTCAAAAATGACCATCACCAGAGGATTGCCCGGTGAACCGTTTTGTAATTGCTGACTCGACGGTCTGTATTGGCTGTCGAACCTGTGAGGCGGCGTGTTCGGAAACGCACCGCCTGCACGGGCTACAGTCCATGCCGCGCCTGCGCGTCATGCGTAATGAGAAAGAGTCTGCCCCGCAGCTCTGCCACCACTGTGAAGATGCCCCGTGCGCGGGCGTCTGCCCGGTTAACGCCATCACCCGCGTGGACGGCGCCGTCCAGCTGAACGAAAGCCTGTGCGTAAGCTGCAAGCTGTGCGGCATCGCGTGCCCGTTCGGGGCCATTGAGTTTTCCGGCAGCCGCCCGCTGCATATTCCGGCCAACGCCAATTCGCCAAAGGCCCCGCCAGCGCCGCCGGCTCCCGCGAAGGTGAGCACGCTGCTGGACTGGGTGCCCGGCATCCGCGCCGTTGCGGTGAAGTGCGACCTGTGCAGCTTTGATGAGCAAGGCCCGGCGTGCGTGCGCACCTGCCCGACCAAAGCGCTGATTCTGGTTAACATTCGCGACATCGCCCGCACCAGCAGGCGCAAGCGCGAGCTGACCATCAACAGCGATTTTGGCGATCTTTCGCTTCTGCAGGCGCTTAACGAGGGGGCGAAATGAACGCCATAACCATGATTAACAGCGCGGTAGCCTGGTTTGCCGCCGCCGCCGTGCTGGCGCAGATCTTCTCTTTCCAGAAAGCCCTGAGCGGCTGGATCGCCGGCATCGGCGGCGCGGTCGGTAGCCTGATGACGCTGGCCGCGGGCGGCGTCGTTCTGCTTGGCGGGCAGTCCGTTGAGGGACTCATGCCGCTGATCCGCCACGCCGTTGCCATCACGTCGCTGAACGCCATCTGGCTGGTGACGTTTGGCCTGTGCGGGCTGTTTATCAGCCTGTTCAATATCGACTGGCACCGCCATCGGCAGGTCAACGCCAACGGCCTGCTGGTTAACCTGCTGATGGCGACGGCGGTCTGTGCCGTCATTGCCAACAACCTCGGCGCGCTGGTGGTGATGGCCGAAATCATGGCCCTGTGCGGCGTGTTCCTCACGGGCTGTAGCGCCTCCGGCAAGCTGTGGTTTGCCCTGGGCCGCCTCGGTACGCTGCTGCTGGCGCTGGCCTGCTGGCTGGTGTGGCAGCGTTTCGGCACGCTGGATTTTGCCGCGCTTAACGGACAAACGCTGGGCAATGACGTCTGGCTGTTGGGCGTAGCGGGTTTTGGCCTGCTGGCCGGAATTATCCCGCTGCACGGCTGGGTGCCGCAGGCGCACGCCAGCGCCTCAGCGCCTGCCGCGGCGCTGTTCTCTACCGTGGTGATGAAGGTAGGGCTGTTCGGCATTCTGACGATCACCCTGACGAGCGGCCAGCCGCCGCTGTGGTGGGGCGTGGCGCTGCTGATTGCAGGAATGGTTACCGCGTTTATCGGCGGGCTGTACGCGCTGATGGAGCACAACATCCAGCGCCTGCTGGCGTACCACACCCTGGAAAATATCGGCATCATCCTGCTGGGAATGGGCGCGGGTGTGACAGGCCTGGCGCTGAATCAACCGGCGCTGATTGCCGCCGGGTTTATCGGCGGCCTGTATCACCTCGTCAACCATAGCCTGTTTAAGAGCACCCTGTTCCTCGGGGCGGGCAGCGTCTGGTTCCGCACCGGCCACCGGGATATCGAAAAGCTCGGCGGCATCGGCAAAAAGATGCCGGTCATTTCACTGGCGATGCTGGTGGGGCTGATGGCGATGGCCGCGCTGCCGCCGCTGAACGGCTTTGCCGGCGAGTGGGTGATCTACCAGTCCTTCTTCGCCCTCGGACAGAGCGATGCGTTTATTGCGCGCCTGCTCGGCCCGCTGCTGGCGGTTGGCCTGGCGATTACCGGCGCGCTGGCGGTGATGTGCATGGCGAAAGTCTACGGCGTCACCTTCCTCGGCGCGCCGCGCACCCGCGAGGCGGAAAACGCCTGCTGCGCCCCGGTGCTGATGGGTACCAGCGTGGTCGCGCTGGCCCTGTGCTGCATTGCGGGCGGTGTTGCCGCGCCGTGGCTGCTGCCGCTGCTGGGCCACGCCGTTCCGCTGCCGCTGACCACTGCGCATACCGTCGTTTCCCAGCCGATGATGGCGCTGCTGCTGATTGCCGCGCCGCTCCTGCCGTTCGTGCTGATGCTGTTCTTCAGGCGCGATCGCCTCGCCGCCCGTTCGCGCGGCGCGGCCTGGGCCTGCGGCTACGAACACGAGCAGTCGATGGTCATCACCGCCCACGGTTTCGCCATGCCGGTGAAGGAGAACTTTGCCGCCGTGCTGAAGCTGCGCCACTGGCTTAATCCGGTGGGCTGGGTGCCCGGCTGGCAGAGCGCCGCCGCGCCCGCGCTGTTCCGCCGTCTGGCGCTGATCGAGCTGGCGGTGCTGGTGGTTATTGTGATTTCACGAGGAGCCTGACATGAGTCTGTTACTGGCAATTTTTCAGGCGCTGGTGCTGTTCGCCGCCGCGCCGCTGCTGTCGGGCATCACGCGCGTGGCGCGCGCCCGGATGCACAACCGTCGCGGGCCCGGCGTGCTGCAGGAGTACCGCGATCTCTTCAAGCTGCTTTCCCGCCAGAGCGTGGCGCCGGATGCCGCGGGCTGGGTCTTTCGCCTGACGCCGTTCGTGATGGT
>CAMKZP010000432.1 GCA_946477805.1 uncultured Enterobacter sp. | reverse complement strand
TACGATATTTCTGCCTGTCTCGTGGGCTCGGAGATGTGTATAAGAGACAGGTATCCTTTTCTGGACGTTAGCTGGCTGCAGGCGGTCTTCACCATCATGAGTAGCGCAGGGTCGATTGTGTTTGCAAACCTGTCGGTACTGTTTGCTGTTGGGGTGGCCGTTGGGCTGGCAAAAAATGATAAAGGCACGGCAGGGCTGGCTGCGCTGCTGGCTTTTCTGGTGATGAATGCCACCATCAATGCGCTGCTGATCCTGACCGGAAAACTGGCGCATGAGAACCCGGGAGCCGTGGGGCAGGGGATGACGCTGGGGATCCAGACGCTCGAAACCGGCGTGTTTGGCGGGGTGGTTATCGGGCTTGTGACCTGCACGCTGCACCATCGGTTTAATAAAATTGCGCTTCCGCAGTTTCTGGGCTTCTTTGGCGGCTCGCGCTTTGTACCCATCATCAGCTCGCTGGCGGCGATCCTCGTCGGTGCCCTGATGACCGTAGTCTGGCCGCACTTTCAGAAGCTGATCTTTGGCCTCGGCGGGCTGGTGGATGCCACCGGCTATCTGGGGACGATGCTGTACGGCTTTATTCTACGCATGCTTGGGCCCTTTGGCCTGCACCACATCTTCTATCTTCCGTTCTGGACGACCGCGCTTGGCGGGAGTGAAATCGTCAACGGTCATCTGGTTGAGGGCACGCAGCGGATTTTCTTCGCCCAGCTCGCCGACCCGAGCACGCAGCAGTTTTATGAAGGCACAGCGCGCTTCATGTCCGGGCGCTTTATCACGATGATGTTTGGTCTGCTCGGGGCCTGTCTTGCGATGTACCACACGGCAAAGCCGGAGAACAAGAAGCGTATTGCCGGGCTGCTGCTTTCCGCGGCGCTGACCTCTTTCCTGACCGGGATAACGGAACCCATCGAGTTCTCCTTCCTCTTCGTTGCGCCGGTGCTGTACGTGATCCACGCCGTCTTTGATGGTCTGGCGTTTATGCTCGCTCACATCTTACACATCACCATCGGGCAAACCTTTTCCGGAGGGTTTATCGACTTCGTGCTGTTCGGCATTCTGCAGGGAGAGGCAAAAACTAACTGGATGTTCGTTCCGCTGGTGGGCGTACCCTGGTTTTTCCTCTACTACTTTACGTTCCGCTATCTGATTAACCGCTTCGATTTTGCCACGCCCGGCCGCGAGAAGGAGGCAATGGCCGATGAGGTCGCCTTACCGCAAAGCGAGCGTGCGGCGGGGGTGATTGCCGGATTGGGTGGAAGAGAGAATCTGGAAGAAGTGGACTGCTGCGCCACGCGCCTTCGCGTAACGGTGAAAGACGGCGGCAAGGTCAATGAATCCGCGCTGAAAGCGACCGGCGCGCGCGGAGTCATCGTACGCGGCAGCGGTGTACAGGTCATCTATGGCCCGCACGTCACGATTATCAAAAACGAAGTTGAAGAGATCTTATTGTCATGAAAACTGTACTGGAAAACCTGAAGGGAAAACTGATCGTCTCCTGTCAGGCGCTGGAAAACGAGCCGCTCCACAGCCCGTTTATTATGTCGCGGATGGCGCTGGCGGCGGCAAGGGGCGGAGCTGCGGCGATCCGCGCCAACAGCGTGGTGGATATCGAGGCGATTAAGAAGCAGGTCAGTCTGCCCGTCATCGGCATCATTAAGCGGGACTATCCCGAAAGCGACGTGTTTATCACCGCGACGCGAAAAGAAGTGGATGAACTCATGGCGGTTTCCCCGGATATCATTGCCCTTGATGCCACGGCGCGCCGCCGCCCTGCAGGGGAATCTCTGGAGGCACTGGTTAAGTATACTCGCGCGCATTATCCCTCCGTCCTGCTGATGGCGGACATTTCCACCGTAGCCGAGGCCGTGCAGGCGCAGGTTTTGGGGTTCGACTGTGTGGGAACCACCCTTTACGGCTACACCGCGGAAACCGCGGGCTATTCGCTTCCGCAGAATGACTGCGCGTTTCTGAAGGCGGTGCTGGCAGCCGTCACGATCCCTACCGTCGCCGAAGGCAACGTGGATACACCGGAACGTGCGGCCAGGTGTCTCTCGCTGGGAGCGCATACGGTTGTCGTGGGCGGGGCGATCACTCGTCCGCAGCAGATTACGGAACGGTTTATGGCGGCGATTGGCGCGCAAAGCACCGATGGAGCATGATCATCCGGCGGGGATCTGCGATACTTATCGTTTATCCCCTTCACTGAGATGACTATGCAGTACCCGATTAACGAGATGTTCCAGACCCTGCAAGGCGAGGGTTACTTTACCGGCGTTCCCGCCATTTTTATTCGTTTACAGGGATGCCCGGTTGGCTGTGCCTGGTGTGATACCAAACATACGTGGGATAAACTCGCAGATCGGGAAGTGTCGCTGTTTAGCATTCTGGCTAAAACCAAAGAGAGTGATAAGTGGGGCGCGGGAAGCGCAGAGGATCTGCTGGCCATTATTGGTCGCCAGGGCTGGACGGCGCGCCACGTGGTTATCACAGGCGGGGAACCCTGCATCCACGATCTGATGCCCTTGACCGAACTGCTCGAAAAGAACGGCTACAGCTGCCAGATTGAAACCAGCGGAACCCATGAGGTTCGCTGCTCCCACACTACCTGGGTCACGGTTTCACCAAAAGTGAACATGCGCGGCGGTTACGACGTCCTGTCGCAGGCGCTGGAGCGCGCGGATGAGATTAAACATCCGGTTGGTCGCGTGCGTGATATCGAAGCGCTGGATGAACTGCTCGCAACGCTGACGGACGAAAAACAGCGCGTAATTGCGCTCCAGCCGATCAGCCAGAAAGACGACGCGACGCGCCTGTGCATCGAAACCTGCATCGCGCGCAACTGGCGCCTGTCGATGCAGACGCACAAGTACCTGAACATCGCATAAAAAAAGCCCGGCTGCGCTAGCGCTTACCGGGCCTGAATGAGGCGGGTTTTACAGGCCGGATATGACGCTTAGCGTCGCCATCCGGCGCTTCGCGTTACTCGCCGCGATACACGCAGCCCGCCGTGCAGGTCTCTTTGATCATCACCGCGCTCAGCAGGGGAACCTGCGGTTTCATCTGATCCCAAATCCATTTTGCCAGCACTTCGCTGGTCGGGTTTTCAAGCCCTGGAATGTCGTTCAGATAGTAGTGATCCAGACGATCGTACGTCGGCTTAAACGCCGCTTTCAGTTCAGCAAAGTCGATGATCCAACCGGTATGGGGATCGACTTCACCCGTGATTTCAAGACGCACCATGAAAGAGTGTCCGTGCAGACGACCGCATTTATGTCCTTCGGGAACGTGCGGCAGGTGATGGGCGGCTTCGAAGATGAAATCTTTAAACAGTGTGGTGGACATCATAGCTCTCAGTAATGCGGAAAAAACCGCCGCATAGTACCGGAAAGCACATTTTTTAGCATTAACTAAAACGGCCTTTACCTTCATGCGCGCTGACGGCGAGAAAAAATCTATCTTTTATTAAATAAATTCAATGAGTTAGTTAATCGTTTTTATCGTTAAGAACGATAGCTAAAACAGGTTAGTCCATTTGGTTATTTATTATTTCCATCCCTTCTTTAATTGTTATTATCCTCGCCGTTAACCTTAA
Source organism: uncultured Enterobacter sp. (assembly GCA_946477805.1). Classification (GTDB taxonomy): domain Bacteria; phylum Pseudomonadota; class Gammaproteobacteria; order Enterobacterales; family Enterobacteriaceae; genus Enterobacter. The sequence goes on along the minus strand of CAMKZP010000432.1, from coordinate 20 downwards.
CTTCAGTTTGGATTTACTCG
>CAMKZP010000431.1 GCA_946477805.1 uncultured Enterobacter sp. | reverse complement strand
TGTATAAGAGACAGCTTACGTATTATTTCGTGAAAAGAGAAAACGGGAGTGTGGTCGTGAAGAGTTATCTGGTCGGTGGTGCGGTTCGTGATGCGTTGTTAGGTCTGCCGGTCAAAGATAAGGACTGGGTTGTGGTCGGCGCCACGCCCGAAGAGATGCTCAACGCGGGCTACCAGCAGGTAGGCCGCGATTTTCCCGTTTTCCTCCATCCGAACAGCCGCGAAGAGTACGCCCTGGCCCGCACAGAGCGTAAATCAGGCTCAGGCTATACCGGTTTTTCCTGCTATGCCGCGCCGGATGTGACGCTGGAGCAGGATCTGCTGCGCCGCGATCTCACCGTTAACGCTCTTGCCCAGGACGAACGCGGGCATATTATCGACCCCTACGGCGGCCAGAACGATTTGCGCAGCCGTCTTTTGCGCCACGTCTCCCCTGCTTTTTCTGAAGATCCGCTCCGCGTGCTGCGCGTGGCGCGTTTTGCTGCCCGCTATGCCCACCTGAGCTTTCGCATCGCCGATGAGACGATGGCGCTGATGACCGGCATGACCGAGGCGGGCGAGCTGGAACACCTGACGCCGGAGCGCGTGTGGAAAGAGACGGAAAATGCCCTCACCACCCGTAATCCGCAGGTCTTTTTCCAGGCGCTGCGCGACTGCGGCGCGCTGAAAGTGCTCTTCCCGGAGGTGGATAACCTGTTCGGCGTCCCGGCCCCGGCGAAATGGCACCCGGAGATTGATACCGGCGTGCACACCCTGATGACGCTGAGCATGGCCGCCATGCTCAGCCCGGAGGTGGACGTGCGGTTTTCTACGCTTTGCCACGATCTCGGCAAAGGGTTAACGCCGAAAGCGTTCTGGCCTCGCCACCACGGCCACGGCCCGGCGGGCGTAAAGCTGGTGGAAGGGATTTGCCAGCGCCTGCGCGTCCCTAACGACATCCGCGACCTGGCAAAACTGGTGGCGGAGTTCCATGACCTGATCCACACCTTCCCCATCCTCAAGCCAGCGACCATCGTCAAGCTGTTCGACAACATCGACGCCTGGCGCAAGCCGCAGCGCGTGGAGCAAATTGCGCTCACCAGCGAGGCGGACGTTCGCGGGCGTACCGGTTTTGAAGCCTGTGACTATCCGCAGGGGCGTTTGCTGCGCGAAGCCTGGGAGGTGGCGAAAGCGGTGCCCACCAAAGAGGTTGTTGCGGCAGGATTTAAAGGCCCGGAGATCCGGGAAGAGATGACAAAACGGCGGATTGAGGCCGTGGCGGCATGGAAGGAACAGCGTTGCCCTCAGCCAAAAGAGTGAGGGCAACCCGTCATCAGAAGAAGACCACGTACACCGCAGCCGCGACGATAAAGCGGTAGATCGCGAACGGAATGAACGAGATACGCTTGATCAGCTGCAGGAAGGTTTTAATGGCAACCAGCGCCACGATAAAGGCGGTAACAAAGCCCACAGCGAACATCGGAATATCGCCTGCCGTCAGGAAGTGGTAGCTCTTATAGAGGTCCAGTACGGTCGCCCCCATCATCATCGGCACGGCCAGCAGGAAGGAAAACTCAGACGCCGCATAGCGGCTCACGCCCATCAGCATCCCACCGGAAATCGTTGCCCCTGAGCGGGAGAAGCCCGGCCACAGGGCCAGACACTGGAAGCAGCCAATCATAAACGCCTGACGATAGGTCATATCGTCCAGACCTTCCGCGCGCGGTACTTTTGGCTTGAGCAGTTCTGCCGCAATCAGCAGGAAGCCGCCGACCACCAGCGCGTACATAACGTTAATCGGGTTAAACAGCGATTTGATGGTGTCGTGGAAAATCAGCCCCAGCACCACCGCCGGAACCATGCCGAGCAGGATGTGGATAAGCGTCAGGCGGCCCGTGCCTTCGCCTTCACGCTGAGGTAAACGGCCAAAATGGATGCCAATCAGGCCAAACAGACGACGCCAGAACATCACGACCACGGCCAGAATAGAACCCAGCTGAATGACCACTTCGAACGTCTTTGCGGTATCGCCTTCAAAGCCCAGCAGGTGACCGACGATAATCATATGGCCCGTACTGGAAACCGGCAAAAACTCCGTCAATCCTTCGACCACACCCAGTATTGCCGCCACCAGCAGCGAGTGCATATCGCTCATCTATAAACCCCTAAAAAGATATAAAAAAACGGTCACCGCAACGGCTCCCGTGAAAGATACAGTTTTATGACCTATATAACCGAAAATGGTTTAGCGATGATGACGTTAAATCTTTTCTTTCAGATTTGTGCCACGCTCTATGATGACGCCCACGTTGGCGGCGCGCGCTACCGCGCCAGGCTTGCTCAGCCTGATGCGCACCCACGGGGAATTAAACTTAGCCAGCAGCAGTTCTGCCACCTCTTCCGCCACGCGCTCTACCAGCGCAAAACGCTGCCCTTCCACGTGGCCGACGACCGCTTCGCTGATGTCGGCATAGCTCAGACAGTCCTTCACGTCATCGCTTTTTGCCGACGCGCGGTTATCCCAGCCCATTTCGATATCGAACACCAGCTTCTGCTCAATGGTCTGTTCCCAGTCGTAAACACCAATCGTGGTGATTACCGAAAGTTGCTCTATAAATACAATATCCATCACGACCTGCCTGCTTTTTGGCTAAACCGGATACCACTTCCGGCGAATTATGCGTATTATCCACAGATGCTGAGAACAGAGATACATTTTCAAAACGGAACAGCGTTATGAGTGCAATCGCGCCTGGAATGATGATCCTCGCCTACCTTTGCGGCTCAATCTCCAGCGCCATTCTGGTCTGCCGCATCGCCGGGTTGCCTGACCCACGCGTCAGCGGCTCCGGGAATCCCGGGGCGACCAATGTACTACGAATTGGCGGCAAGGGAGCAGCCGTAGCGGTGTTGATTTTTGACGTTCTGAAAGGAATGCTTCCCGTCTGGGGCGCCTATGCGCTGGGCGTTACGCCGTTCTGGCTTGGCCTTATCGCCATCGCCGCCTGCGTTGGCCATATCTGGCCCGTATTCTTCGGTTTTAAGGGTGGCAAAGGCGTCGCAACGGCCTTTGGCGCGATTGCGCCTATCGGCTGGGATTTAACCGGCGTGATGGCCGGCACCTGGCTGCTGACCATTCTTCTGAGCGGTTACTCGTCGCTGGGCGCCATCGTCAGCGCGCTGATTGCCCCTTTCTACGTCTGGTGGTTTAAACCGCAGTTCACCTTCCCGGTGTCGATGCTCTCCTGTCTGATCCTGCTGCGCCATCACGACAATATTCAGCGCCTGTGGCGGCGCCAGGAGACGAAGATCTGGTCCAGGCTCAAGCGTAAGAAGAAAGACGCTGAGTAAACCGTTCGTTATGCCTTATAACCAAATGTGATTTTGGTCACCTTCTGCCTGTGGTAACTGTTAGAGACACAACACAACCACACAAAAAGAAAATGGCAGAAATCACAGACTCAACTCCCCTTTCAACGGCAGGAAACGCCCCGGATGGCGACATCAGGTGGGTGCGCAGCGCTTCGGACGTTTCACGTCTGGTCAACGACGGTTCGCAGGGCCGGGCCAATGCCCGTATCGTGGTGGGTATCGCCCTGGGCGGTATTTTCCTCGATGCCTACGATCTCGGCGCGCTGGCGTTTGGCATCAAAGACATTACCCGCGAATTTAATTTA
>CAMKZP010000430.1 GCA_946477805.1 uncultured Enterobacter sp. | reverse complement strand
GCTCCTGGAAGTGGGCAGCCAGCAGCTCGCCTTTACCCACCAGGAAGCCAAACAGTTCTTTGACTGCCGCCTGACCTCACCGATTGAGGCCGCCGAAAGCAGCCGCCTCTGTGACGACGTCGCCGGCTGGGCTACGGCGCTGCAGCTGATTGCCCTGTCTGCCCGACAAAATAACAGCCCGACGCATCAGTCTGCGCGCCGTCTGGCGGGCATCAACGCCAGCCATCTGTCGGATTATCTGGTGGATGAGGTTCTGGACAGCGTCGATCCGTCCACCCGTAATTTTCTGCTGAAAAGCTCCCTGCTGCGTTCCATGAACGACGCGCTGATCGTGCGCGTGACCGGCAGCGAAAACGGCCAGCTCCAGCTGGAAGAGATTGAACGTCAGGGCCTGTTCCTGACGCGCATGGACGACCCCGGGGAGTGGTTTAGCTATCATCCGCTGTTTGGCAGCTTCCTGCGCCAGCGCTGTCAGTGGGAAATGGCGGCTGAGCTGCCGGAAATCCATCGTGCCGCCGCAGAAAGCTGGATGGCGCAAGGTTTTCCAAGCGAAGCTATCCACCACGCGCTTGCCGCGGGTGATGCCAGCATGCTGCGCGATATTCTGCTCAACCACGCGTGGGGGCTGTTTAACCACAGCGAGCTGACGCTGCTTGAAGAGTCATTAAAAGCCCTGCCGTGGGAGAGCCTGCTGGAGAACCCGCGTCTGGTGCTGCTGCAGGCCTGGCTGATGCAAAGCCAGCATCGCTACAGCGAGGTGAACACCCTGCTGGCGCGCGCCGAGCAGGAGATGGAAAGCGAAATGGATGCCACCCTGCACGGTGAATTCAACGCGCTGCGTGCGCAGGTCGCCATCAACGACGGTGACCCTGAAGAGGCTGAGCGGCTGGCGATGGTGGCCCTGGATGAGCTGCCGCTGGCAAACTTCTACAGCCGTATTGTTGCCACGTCGGTGCACGGTGAAGTTCTGCACTGTAAGGGCGATCTCACGCGCTCGCTTTCTCTGATGCAGCAAACCGAACAGATGGCGCGCCGCCACGATGTCTGGCACTACGCCCTGTGGAGCCTGATCCAGCAGAGCGAAATTTTATTTGCGCAGGGGTTCCTGCAGGCCGCCTGGGAGAACCAGGAAAAAGCGTTCCAGCTGATCCGCGATCAGCATCTGGAACAGCTGCCGATGCATGAGTTCCTGTTGCGTATTCGCGCCCAGCTCCTGTGGGCGTGGTCGCGGCTGGACGAGGCAGAAAGCTGCGCTCGCCAGGGTGTCGACGTCCTTTCCAGCTTCCAGCCGCAGCAGCAGCTGCAGTGTCTGGCGCTGCTGGTACAGTGCTCGCTGGCGCGCGGGGATTTAGACAACGCCCGCAACCACCTTAACCGCCTGGAAAACCTGCTCGGCAACGGCCAGTATCATAGCGACTGGGTATCGAACGCCGACAAGGTACGGGTGATTTACTGGCAGATGACGGGCGATAAAAAATCCGCCGCTAACTGGCTGCGCCAGACGCCGAAACCTGAATTTGCCAACAACCACTTCCTGCAGAGCCAGTGGCGGAACATTGCCCGCGTGCAGATCCTGCTGGGTGAGTTTGAGCCTGCGGAGATCGTGCTGGAAGAGCTCAACGAAAACGCCCGCAGCCTGCGACTGATGAGCGACCTGAACCGTAACCTGCTGCTGCTTAACCAGCTTTACTGGCAGGCCGGGCGCAAAAACGATGCCCAGCGCGTGCTGCTGGAAGCGCTGCAGCTGGCTAACCGCACCGGGTTTATCAGCCACTTTGTGATTGAGGGTGAAGTGATGGCGCAACAGCTGCGTCAGCTTATTCAGCTCAACACGCTGCCGGAGCTGGATCAGCATCGCGCCCAGCGTATTCTGCGCGAGATTAACCATCACCATCGCCACAAGTTTGCGCACTTTGATGAGAACTTCGTGGAACGTCTGCTGAACCACCCGGAAGTGCCGGAACTTATCCGCACCAGCCCGCTCACCCAGCGCGAATGGCAGGTTCTGGGGCTGATCTATTCAGGCTACAGCAACGAGCAGATTGCCGGAGAGCTGGCGGTCGCGGCGACCACCATTAAAACGCATATCCGCAATCTGTATCAGAAGCTGGGCGTGGCGCACCGTCAGGATGCGGTGCAGCATGCGCAGCAGCTGTTGAAGATGATGGGGTACGGGGTTTAGGTTTTGCAGCCTGGTCCCCTCACCCCGGCCCTTTGCCACGGGGAGAGGGAGAAAGGCTTTTCAGCACAACTCTAACTGCACATTATTATCTTTAATCACCTGCATCACGCCAGCGGGCGGCATGTCGTTGGTGTAGACCGCATCCACCATGCTGATGCTGCCCATGTTCACCATCGCATTACGGCCAAACTTGGAGTGGTCCACCACCAGCATCACGTGGCGCGAGTTCTCAATAATCGCGCGCTTGGTGCGCACCTCGTGGTAGTCAAACTCCAGCAGCGAGCCGTCGCTGTCGATGCCGCTGATCCCCAGAATGCCGAAATCGAGGCGGAACTGAGAGATAAAATCGAGCGTCGCTTCGCCAATAATTCCCCCGTCGCGGCTGCGCAGTTCCCCGCCCGCGAGGATGATCCGAAAATCATCTTTCTGCATCAGGGTATTGGCCACGTTCAGGTTGTTGGTCACCACGCGCAGGTTTTCGTGATCCAGCAGCGCGTGGGCGACCGCCTCCGGCGTGGTGCCGATATCAATAAACAGCGTCGCCCCGTTCGGGATCTGGCTTGCCACTTTACGGGCGATACGCTCTTTCTCCGCCGTTTGCGTCGCTTTACGGTCGTGCCAGGAGGTGTTAACCGAGCTGGACGGCAGCGCCGCGCCGCCGTGGTGGCGCAAAATACGGTTCTGATCGGCCAGGTCGTTCAGGTCACGACGGATGGTTTGCGGGCTGACGGCAAATTGCTCCACCAGCTCTTCAGTGCTGACGTATCCCTGTTTTTTTACCAGTTCGATAATGGCGTCATGACGTTGTGTTTGTTTCATGAAATATCCCTGGGAATTATGTTCGTTTTCGCGCATGAAGCGTGTCGGCCAACGCCATCGCCAGCCCCACGGCCAGCCCGGTGACGTGCGCGCCGTTGGCGATAGACATACCAAACAGGTCAAACCATCCGGCAACAAGCCATACTAACGCAAAGGTTATCAGGCCGCGTTGCAGATAAATGCCGCTTTGTGGATCGCGCTCGCCTCTGAGCCAGACGTAGCCCATCAGGGCATACACCACGCCAGATAATCCGCCGAACCACGGGCCGCTGAACTTGTGCTGCACATAGCCGCTCAGCAGGGCGCTAATCACCGTAATGACGATCAGCTTGCCGCTGCCAAGACGCTTCTCAACGATACCGCCGAGGTACCACCACCACAGCAGGTTAAAGAGGATATGCATGACCGAGAAATGCATCAGCGCGTGGGTGAAGTAGCGCCAAACGTCAAAATCCAGCGACGGATCGTACGGCCACGCGAGGGCAATCATCACGCTCTGGTCGCCCGCCACGTTCATAATAATGAAGACGATGATGCAGGCCGCCATCAGTAGCAGCGTGAACGGACCGGCCCGCTCGCGAACAGTGGCAAGGAACGGAAAACGGCTGTAGTGCAGCCCGCTACCCGTGTGGCCGGACTGCCAGCTTGCCGCCAGATAGCGCGGGTCGCCCGGGTTTTC
>CAMKZP010000429.1 GCA_946477805.1 uncultured Enterobacter sp. | reverse complement strand
GAACAGCTCCTGCGGGTGCGTCTCCTGAAAATAGCCGCTGCCGATTTCGGAGGAGGGAATGTGGGCCGCAATCGCCACGACCGGTACGTGGTTACGGTGGCAGTCGAACAGCCCGTTAATCAGGTGCAGGTTTCCCGGGCCGCACGATCCGGCGCAGACGGCCAGTTCACCCGTAAGCTGCGCCTCGGCGCCTGCGGCGAAGGCGGCCACCTCTTCATGGCGGGTCGGCATCCACTCGATAGTTTTCATTTTATTGAGGCTGTCGCTTAATCCGTTCAGCGAGTCGCCCGTGACGCCCCAGATTCGCTTTACGCCAGCCTGTTCAAGGGTTTTCGCTATGTATGCAGCCACGGTTTGTTTCATGGGTGTCCTTCTCCTTTTTGTGATATCGCTTACAAGCTTAGAAGAAAGTCTGGGTATTGCCCGCCAAATCCCCCCTATTAAAAGGTGCTTTTCAGGCGCAATTATTCGGCATAATCTGGTGATACCTCGGGTGAAAACAGGAATCATTTCAAATGGTTAAATCATTGTTAATTGCTGTTAATGAAAAGCTAACGTGCGACGATCTTGGCAAACTCTTGTTACGACTTGCCGTCGGCGGGCTGATGCTTTTCCACGGTTTGCACAAGTTATTTGGCGGCGTGGGGTTCATCAGCGGCATGCTGGTGGAAAAAGGGCTGCCGGGGTTTATCGCCTATGGCGTATTGATAGGTGAAGTGGTGGCGCCGATCCTGATCGTGATTGGGCTTTTCACCCGCCCGGCCGCGCTGGTGCTGGCGTTTACGATGGTTGTCGCGTGGCTGATGGTCGGAACGGGCAAAACCTTTGCCCTGGATGCGGTAGGCGCGTGGGCAATTGAAAGCCTGGTGTACTTCTTTATCGGCTCGCTCGCGGTGGTGTTTTTAGGTGCAGGACGTTTTGCGTTAGGAAAAGCGCCCGTGTGGCGGTAGGGCATTACCCACTAAAAAAGCCCGGTGGCGCTAACGCTTACCGGGCCTACGGACGAACGTTTACCTTTTCAGGCGAGCACCATGTCACTCTGCGGGTGACATGAACACGCCAGCACATAGCCTTCGGCAATTTCCGCGTCGGTCAGCGTCATGGTGCTGGTGACCTTATATTCCCCGGAGACCACTTTCGTCTTGCAGCAGCCGCACACTCCCGCGCGGCAGGCCGCCGCCACCGGCACCTTATTGCTTTCCAGCGTCTCCAGCAGCGTGGTGCCCACGCGGCCAAAGAAGGTCTGCGCGGGCTGCAGTTTGGTGAACTGAATCCCGCTGGCCGCCGCTTCCGCCACCGGCGTGAAGAACTGCTCTTTAAAGAAGCGGCTCACGCCCAGCGCTTTTACCTCTTTCTCCACGATGTCCATGTACGGCGCCGGGCCGCAGGTCATCACGGTGCGGTTTGCAATATCCGGCACGCTTTGCAGCAGCTCGCGGCTCAGGCGCCCGGGCACAAAACCGTGGGTCGCGTTGTTTTCCGCCACCAGCGTCACCGGGTAGTTGCGCCATTCGTCGGCGAAAATCACATCGTCCGGCGAGCGTACGCTGAAGATCGTCTGCACGTCGGCCCGCGGACGGTTCTTCGCCAGCCAGCGACGCATCGACATTATCGGCGTCACGCCGCAGCCCGCCGCCAGCAGCAGGAATTTATCCTCTGCCTTGTCGTCACAGGTGAATTCACCCTGCGCGTCGGACAGCCAGACGTAGTCGCCGCGCTTCACGTCGCGGGTCAGCCACCGGGAGCCCGCGCCGTCATCAATGCGGCGGACGGTCAGCGTAATGTACTCGCTCACGCCCGGCGTTGAGGAGATTGTGTAGGCGCGCAGGGTGTCCGCAGAGTTGCGAACGCTGACCAGCGCGTACTGGCCCGCACGGTACGGATAGTAGTCATGGCACAGGAGCGACAGCGTCCAGACGTCCGGCGTCTCCTGATGGATGTGATGAACCTGCATCCGCCACGGACACTGTGAGGTTGGCATGGTCATGAGTCTCTCCTTACGCGCTCAGCAGCTGCTGCATATCATCTTCAACGTTGGTCACTGAACGCAGACCGAATTTCTCGTTCAGCACCGCCAGCAGGTCAGGCGTCAGGAAGCCTGGCGCAGTCGGGCCGGTCACGATGTTGGTGACGCCCAGAGAGAGCAGGGTCAGCAGGATGACAATCGCCTTCTGTTCAAACCAGGAGAGTACCAGCGACAGCGGCAGATCGTTCACGCCGCAGCCCAGTTTCTCCGCCAGCGTGACGGCCAGAATGATGGCGGAGTACGCATCGTTACACTGGCCAGCGTCGACCAGGCGCGGCAGGCCTTCGATATTGCCGAAGTCCAGCTTGTTGAAACGGTATTTACCGCAGGCCAGGGTCAGGATCAGGCAATCTTCCGGCACGCGGGTGGCGAAATCGGTGAAGTAGTTACGCTCGCCGCGCGCGCCGTCGCAGCCGCCGATCAGGAAGATGTGGCGCAGTTTCTCACGGCTGACCAGGTCAATCAGGGAATCGGCCGCGCCCAGCAGGGTTTCACGGCCAAAGCCGACGGTGATCAGGTGTTCGATTTCGGTGTACGGGAAGCCCGCCATCTGCTGCGCCTGGGCAATGACCGGAGCGAAATCGTCGCCTTCGAGGTGGCTCACGCCCGGCCAGCCGACGATGCTGCGCGTCCAGATGCGGTCGTCATACGCGCCTACGGTCGGGTCGATGATGCAGTTGGAGGTCATCACGATGGGGCCAGGGAAGCGGGCGAACTCTACCTGCTGGTTCTGCCAGCCGCTGCCGTAGTTGCCGATCAGATGCTTAAATTTACGCAGCTCCGGGTAGCCGTGCGCGGGCAGCATTTCGCCGTGGGTATAAACGTTAACGCCGGTCCCTTCGGTCTGCTTCAGCAGGTTGTAGAGATCTTTCAGGTCGTGACCGGAAATCAGAATACATTTGCCTTCGGTCGCCTTGACGTTGACCTGGGTTGGCGTTGGGTGGCCGTAGGTGCTGGTTTCGCCCGCATCCAGAATGCTCATCACGCGGAAGTTCATCTGGCCGATTTCCATCGAGCACTCCAGCAGCGCGTTCATATCGGCAGGCCATGTGCCGAGCCACGCCATGATTTTGTGGTACTGGGCGTAGATGTCGGTGTCGTACTGACCGAGCACGTGCGCGTGTTCCATGTAGGCCGCGGCGCCCTTCAGGCCGTACAGGCAGAGCAGGCGCAGGCCGAGGATGTTCTCGCCAATCGCCGCTTTGTCTTTATTCGGGGTAAATTCTGCCGCCTGACGCTGCAGGTCGCCCAGGTCGTCGCTCACCAGCTGGAGTTCTGACATCGGGTTTTCCACGCGAGCGCTGGCATCTGCGTTCAGACACTGCGCCTTCAGCGCTTCGCGCAGGGCAATCGCCTCGCGCGCATAGCCGACGATGCGTGGAGAGTCGAAGTTTACGTTGGTCAGCGTTGAGAAAAAGGCGCGCGGGGCGAAGCTGTCGACGTGGTGGTCGACGATGCCGTATTCGCGGGCCTTAAATGCCCAGGCGGACAGCCCCTGCAGTGCGGCAATCAGCAGGTCCTGCAGGTCCGACGTTTCTGCGGTTTTACCGCACATACCCTGAGCGTAAGAGCAGCCGTTGCCTGCCGGGGTACGGATGGTTTGTTCACATTGCACACAAAACATAATCACACCTGTTAAAGTTATATTTAATATACATGTTTAAGGT
>CAMKZP010000428.1 GCA_946477805.1 uncultured Enterobacter sp. | reverse complement strand
CTTCTTGCGCCTGAACAACCTGCACATCCTGTGGCTCAATACGCAGTAAGATATGCGGTGAGGCTTTCATCACCGCGGCCTGAACGTGGTTGAGCGCGTCGGCAAAGGCGCGCGCTTTGGCGTCGCCTTTTCCCTTCACTCTCACCGTGGTCGTGAACTGTTCTTTCATGCTTATGCGCCGTATTTCTTCTGCCACGCCTGCACCAGACGCTCGCCGAGCTCTTCTTTATCCATAAAGCCGAAGCCCAGCACGTTGCAGCCCTCGTTGATGGCGGTGACGCCCTCTTCCACTGAACGCATACCGTATTTGGCTTTGTAGCCATATTTGGTTTGCGCCGTGATGGCGCCCGCGCCGCCGCTGCCGCAGAAGGAGATGCCGAAAGTGGCGTTTTCCGCTTTCATCACGTCGCCGAGCTTCATGTCTGCCGCCATTCCCGGCACCACAACCGCGCGCCCGCCCGCTTTTTCCACACCTGCCGCCACTTTCTGACCTTTGCCCAGGCGATCGCCAATCACGACTGTAATCTGTTCCATGTGTTGCTCCTTAAAGGTTGTCTTTCGCGACTTCGAAGTGAACGGAGAGCAGCCAGGCCTCTTCATCAGGAAGATTGCCAAACTGCGCTACCACTTCACGGGCAAGTTGCATTGAATCTGGTGAAATTTCGTCGAACAGGTCCGCTTCAACCTCCGGCAGCGGCTCGCCGGTCACGGACCGGTGCGCCATCGCGCGAACGTGGGAGGTCAGCATCTGCTCCTGTACTGAATTGGGGATGATGTCGTGCCGGGCCAGCAGGGCATAAACCTGCTGCAGCATGGTGTTAGCGAGCTGTTCTGTTTGCACCGCCTGTTCCCCAACGTCGTTCATTACCGCTCCGTTAATCACTCGTCTTACCCCATTAATGGCTCTGGAAGTAAGCTAACGTTGGGCGGGAAAGGTTTGTAGCGAGTTGTTTTCCACTTCGAAGTGGAAAGGCGAGCAGCAGCAGTGATCTGTGCCACATAAATGGGGCAAATATGGATAAATAGCTGTATTTACGTGATGAATATCACGCTATCACACGGAAAATCAGGGGGGATGAAGCGGAAAAGGTTTCGGGCGAGCGCGTAGAAATGTGACGTGGATAAGGTTTTCTTATGGGATGTGGGAGGGCCTGAGCGGGGACACTTAGCGTACCCCGCTCAGGCAAGGAATTAACGATACTTCTTGTGATACGTATTGCGCGTCGCGACAAACTGGTCCGCCGCCGCCTGCGCTTCTTTCACTTTGCCTTCGTTAGCAAGCTTCAGCGCGCCGTCGATCTGGCCGACCAGCACGTCAAAGCCGTGGCGATAGTCTTTCATTTCTGCGCTGTCAGCAGGTTTGCTTTCCAGCTTCGGCGGCGTCGCTTTTTGCGCGTCCAGCGCCGCTTCGCGCATCTTCGTCAGCGCTGCTTTCATGTCCGCCGCGCTGTCGGTTTTCTGCACCACCTTCAGGTTTTCACTGAGGATGTCCATGTTGTCTTCAAGATCGGCTGCAAACGCAGAGGAGCCAAGAACCAGCGTTGAAGCCGCGACGATCGCTAACAGGTGTTTACGCATTGCTCACTTCCTTTTTTATTATTAATCACGCTTTCACGGGTATTACTGACCGGCGATTTTCATCTCCGGGAGTAATACAGAACCACACTGAATATTGCTGCGTGTTTCAATATCGTTACCGACCGTAACGATGTTGCGCCACATCTCCTTCAGGTTGCCGGCGATGGTAATTTCGCTCACCGGATACTGAATTTCGCCGTTTTCGACCCAGAAGCCCGCCGCACCGCGAGAGTAATCCCCGGTGATGCCGCTTACGCCCTGGCCCATCAGTTCCGTCACCACCAGGCCGGTCCCCATCTCTTTGAGCATCTGCTCAAAACTCAGGCCCTGCCCTTCGATGCGCCAGTTGTGAATGCCGCCCGCGTGTCCCGTGCTTTTCAGCCCCAGCTTGCGCGCGGAGTAGTTGGTGAGCAGCCACTGGGTCAGCACGCCGTCTTTGACGATGTCACGACGCTCGGTGCGCACGCCTTCGCTGTCGAACGGCGTGGAGGCCAGGCCTTTCAGCAGGTGCGGATGCTCTTCGATGGTCAGCCATTCCGGCAGGATCTGCTTGCCCAGCGAGTCGAGCAGGAAGGTCGATTTACGGTAAACCGAGCCGCCCGCAATCGCGCCGACCAGATGACCAAACAGGCCGGTGGCCACTTCGTTGGCAAAAATGACCGGGGCCTTCATGGTGGAGAGTTTGCGCGGCGACAGGCGGGACAGCGTGCGCTCGGCACACTCTTTTCCGACCCACTCCGGCGACTGCAAATCCCCCAGCGCGCGGCCGATGGTGTAAGCGTAGTCGCGCTCCATATCTCCGTTCTCTTCGGCGATAACGCAGCTGGAGAGCGAGTGGCGGGTGGAGCAGTAGCCCTGCAGCATCCCGTGGCTGTTGCCGAACACCTTGATGCCGTAGTGGCTGTTAAAGCTGCCGCCTTCGGTATTGGTAATGCGTTTGTCTGCCTGCAGGGAGGCCTGCTCGGCACGCGCGGCCATCTCAATGGCTTCGTCCGGCGTGACCTCGGCCGGGTGGAAAAGATCGAGATCCGGGGCATCGAAGGCCAGCAGATCTTTATCTGCCACCCCTGCGTAAGGGTCCGGGGAGGTGTAACGGGCGATGTCCAGCGCCGCCTGCACCGTACGGGCGATGGCGTCCGGGCTGAGATCGGTGGATGACGCGCTGCCTTTGCGATTCTGGTGATACACCGTGATCCCAAGCGCGCCGTCGCTGTTGAATTCGACATTCTCCACTTCGCCATAGCGGGTGCTCACGCTGATGCCGGTGGTTTTGCTGACCGCCACTTCGGCGCCATCTGATTTTTCTGAAGCAAGCATCAGCGCGGTGGAGACGGCTTCTTCCAGAATCTTACGCTGCGCTTCAACTTGTGAGGTTACTTTCATCGCAAATGCCATACTGTAAGAGAGAGTTATCTGAAGTCTAACAGAGAACCGTTTTTCAGTGCGCGTCTTAACTGGTAACATTAGCCTCTTTTTTTAAGGAGCCTGACATGACTAAGCAGCCCGAAGACTGGCTCGACGACGTTCCCGGTGATGACATCGAAGACGAAGATGATGAGATCATCTGGGTCAGTAAAAGTGAAATTAAACGTGACGCCGAAGAGTTAAAACAGCTTGGTGCGGAACTGGTAGAACTGGGTAAAAACGCGCTGGATAAGATCCCGCTCGACCAGGATCTGCGTGATGCCATTGAACTGGCACAGAAAATCAAAAAAGAAGGCCGTCGTCGCCAGCTTCAGCTTATCGGTAAAATGCTGCGTCAGCGCGACGTTGATCCGATCCGCCAGGCGCTGGACAAGCTGAAGAACCGCCACAACCAGCAGGTTGCGTTTTTCCACAAGCTTGAACAGATCCGCGATCGTCTGATTGAACAGGGCGATGACGCCGTCCCTGAAGTGCTGAACCTGTGGCCGGACGCCGACCGCCAGCAGCTGCGCTCGCTTATCCGCAACGCGAAGAAAGAGAAAGAAGGGAATAAGCCGCCGAAGTCCGCGCGCCTGATTTTCCAGTATCTGCGCGAGCTGTCTGAGCAAGACGAGTAATCCTTCACCCTGCCCTCTCCCCTGTACAGTCCGGGGACATGGTAGACAGGTGTTCGGGGACATGGTGAACACTTTTT
>CAMKZP010000427.1 GCA_946477805.1 uncultured Enterobacter sp. | reverse complement strand
TGGCGCTGCCGGTCAGGCTGGCAATGAGAACCTTTTTGTTTTTTCGTAAGACCGATGCCGTGCTTTCATGCTGCGTCATGATCAAATCCCCGCCGCGTAGATGATTAAAAAAAGGTGTCACCTGGCGCGCTTCAGGTGCAACCGTGAGTGGTTGAAAGGTTATTAAATTGTTAAGCAACTTAGGGTGGGTTGTTTTGTTTGGCAAGCCGGGAGGGGGATTTACTGGTCAGATCACGGTGAAATAAGCAGCGACAGTTGCTCTCTTGTCATCCTGACGCGGCATGATGTTTTGATTGAAGGATAATCAAAAGCATAAAATTGAGGTGCAACCCGATTGTTTTTAGATGTTTCTGGTTATTTCAAAAAAATGACAAAAAGCAGACGGCGAGCGTGAACGCTTTCGGAGAGATCTCCTGTTCTGCCCGGACGCATGCGATACTCTGGACCAACACGCTGTAAGGAGGTCTCTATGACACTGGCACTTTTTCCTTCTCTTCCTGAGAACACGCTGAATGCGGTGAATACCGTCGGACGCTGGCTGGCGCAGGACGAGCTCCACGACGGCCCGCCCGTCGACTTCGTCATCCTGGCGGGGAACGCGGTGATCCCGGCGGTGGATGCCGCCTGCCGGATCGCCTCCGAACGGGGCGTGCCGCTGCTCATCAGCGGCGGTATCGGGCACTCCACTACCTTTCTTTACGCCGCGGTGGCTCAGCATCCGCGCTACAACACCCTCCCCACCACCGGGCGCGCGGAGGCGGCGATCCTCGCGGACATCGCCCGTGAATTCTGGAAAATCCCGGCGGAGAACGTCCTGATTGAGGATCAGTCTACCAACTGCGGCGAGAACGCCCGATTTAGCCGGGAAATGATGGCCCATCGCGGCCTGCGGGCAGAGCGCGTGCTGGTGGTACAGGACCCGACGATGCAGCGCCGCACCATGGCGACCTTTGCGCGCGTCTGCCGGGATGAGGCCGTTTCGCCCGCGTGGGTGAGCCATCCGGGGCTGACGCCGGTGGTGAAGAACAGCGAGAACGGGCTGACGTTCAGCGGCGAGAGCGAAGGGCTTTGGCCAATTGAGCGCTATTTGTCGCTGGTGCTGGGCGAGCTGCCGCGATTACGCGATGACGTCAATGGCTACGGCCCGAGGGGGAGGGATTTCATCGCGCATGTGGAGATTCCCGAGGACGTGGAGAACGCATGGCATATCCTTCGCAGCGACGCCATCCTCACCGACGCGCTGGTAAGCCGCTCCCTGCTGTAACCGCCTGCCCGTTTGCGCTGTCTTTTGCGCAAACGGGCATCTTATGTTGCCGGTCTGTAATCATTTAAATCTGCTGACCCGTTTCTTTTATGAGATATCTCACAAAAACAGCCTCATAGTGTAGGCATTCGCGCCGGTAATTATAGTTTTTAACAATGCATTTACTTGTTGAAAACAGCGTAATTACAGGAGCAGGTCATGACAGTACCCGTACAACATCCTATGTATATCGATGGACAGTTTGTTGCCTGGCAGGGTGATGCCTGGATTGATGTGATCAACCCGGCCACCGAAGAGGTCATTTCCCGTATTCCCGACGGCGGCGCGGACGACGCGCGCAAAGCGATTGACGCCGCCGAGCGCGCGCAGGCCGCCTGGGAGGCGCTGCCCGCCATCGAACGCGCAGGCTGGCTGCGTAAAATCTCTGCGGGCATCCGCGAGCGCGTGGGCGAAATCAGCGCCCTGATTGTGGCGGAGGGGGGCAAAATTCAGCAGCTGGCGGAAGTGGAGGTTAACTTTACCGCCGATTACATCGACTATATGGCCGAGTGGGCGCGCCGCTATGAAGGCGAAATTATCCAGAGCGACCGTCCCGGCGAGAACATTCTGGTCTTTAAGCGCGCGCTGGGCGTGACTACCGGCATTCTGCCGTGGAATTTCCCGTTCTTTCTGATTGCCCGCAAGCTCGCGCCCGCGCTGCTGACCGGTAATACCATCGTTATCAAACCCAGCGAATTCACGCCGAACAACGCCATTGCCTTTGCCAAAATTGTCGATGAAATCGGCCTGCCGAAAGGGGTCTTTAACCTGGTGCTGGGCCGCGGCGAAACCGTGGGGCAGGAGCTGGCGGGGAACCCGAAGGTGGCAATGGTCAGCATGACGGGCAGCGTTGGCGCGGGGGAGAAGATCATGGCCGCCGCGGCGAAAAACATCACTAAGGTGGGCCTTGAGCTGGGCGGCAAAGCTCCGGCTATCGTGATGGACGACGCCAATCTTGAGCTGGCGGTCAAAGCGATTGTCGATTCCCGCGTGATCAACACCGGGCAGGTGTGTAACTGTGCCGAGCGCGTGTACGTGCAGAAAGGCATTTACGACCGCTTCGTGAACCGCCTCGGCGAGGCGATGAAGGCCGTGCAGTTTGGTAATCCGGCTGAACGCACCGATATCGCCATGGGGCCGCTGATCAACGCCGCGGCGCTGGCGCGCGTGGAGCAGAAGGTGGCGCGCGCGGTGCAGGAGGGGGCAAGGATAGCGCTCGGCGGCAGGGCGCCCGAAGGGAAGGGGTATTATTATCCGCCAACCCTGCTGCTGGACGTGCGCCAGGAGATGACCATCATGCACGAGGAGACGTTTGGCCCGGTGCTGCCGGTGGTTGTTTTCGATACGCTGGAAGAGGCCCTGAAGATGGCAAACGACAGCGACTACGGCCTGACATCGTCTATTTATACCCAGGACCTGAACGTCGCCA
The DNA here is from genome assembly GCA_946477805.1 of uncultured Enterobacter sp. Lineage (GTDB taxonomy): Bacteria > Pseudomonadota > Gammaproteobacteria > Enterobacterales > Enterobacteriaceae > Enterobacter. The sequence continues at coordinate 972 of CAMKZP010000427.1, read as the reverse complement.
TGAAGGCGATTAAGGGGCTGAAGTTTGGCGAGACCTACATTAACCGTGAAAACTTTGAAGCCATGCAGGGCTTCCACGCGGGATGGCGTAAATCCGGCATTGGCGGGGCGGACGGCAAGCACGGTCTGAATGAATACCTGCAAACCCAGGTGGTCTATCTGCAGTCGTAATCATCAACCCCCTCTCTGCGCGGAGGGGGTTTTTGCCTGCGCGCAGCGTGGCGGGCGAGCCCATGCCCGGGGAAGTCCCTGAAAAACCATGCATAAAATTAATGAATTTTTAAGCAAAGCGGATTATGTTGGCGCTGTATTTGTCATTCATCAGGAAATTACATGCGCACTAAATATACAGGCCTGCAGATAGGTATCCACTGGCTGGTGTTTCTGTTAGTCATCGTGGCCTACTGCGCCATGGAGTTCAGGGGCTTTTTCCCGCGTAGCGACCGTCCGCTTATCAATATGATCCATGTTTCCTGCGGCATCTCCATCCTGGTGCTGATGGTGGCAAGGCTGCTCATCCGCCTCAAATATCCGGCTCCGCCGATCCAGCCAAAGCCAAAAGCGATGATCACCGGCATGTCGCACCTGGGGCATCTGATTGTGTATGTGCTGTTTATCGCGCTGCCGCTGATTGGCATCGTGATGATGTATAACCGGGGGAATGACTGGTTTGCCTTCGGCATGGTGATGCCGCACGCGGCGCAAGGGAATTTTGATCTGGTGGATGTGCTTAAAGAGTGGCACGTCACGCTGGCGAACCTGGGCTATTTCGTCATCGGCCTGCACGCATTTGCGGCGCTGCTTCATCATTACTTCTGGAAGGACAACACCCTTCTGCGCATGATGCCGAAAAAGCGCCCGTAGCCCCTCGTTTTGCCGGGTGGCGCTGCGCTTACCCGGCCAACGCTGAGCCGTTCAGGCGCAGCGCCGCCGGGCATCTGTTAACTCAGCAGAGCGCGCTCTTCAGGGCGCA
>CAMKZP010000426.1 GCA_946477805.1 uncultured Enterobacter sp. | reverse complement strand
ACCGGGATCTTCGCGGGCAAAGGGGGCTATGACGTTACCGTGGGCGAGCACACGCAGCTCAACGGGGCGGTGATTGGCTCTACGGCAACTGCCGATAAAAACCGCCTGGATACCGGCACCCTCGGCTTCAGCGATATTGAAAACCGCGCGGATTACGACGTGGAACACCAGAGCGTGGGCATGAGCACCGGCGGCAGCATCGGCAGCCAGTTTGCCGGGAATATGGCCAACGGGCTGCTGGTCGGCGCCAACCGCGAGGGGCACGACAGCAGCACCACGCGCGCGGCGCTCTCGGACGGCACCCTGATCGTGCGCGACCGGGAGCATCAGTCTCAGGACATCGCCCTGCTGAGCCGCGACGTGGAGCACGCCAACCAGACGCTCTCCCCTATCTTCGATAAGGAGAAAGAGCAGGAGCGCCTGCAGCAGGCGCAGCTGATTGGCGAGATTGGTAATCAGGTCGCCGATATTGCCCGCACCGAGGGTAATATTCGCGCCACTCACGCCGCGAAGGAGAAGCTTGAGCGCGCCAGCGCGCAGGATGTGCAGGACGCGAAGGCGGCGTGGGAAAAAGCCAACCCGGGCAAAACCGCGACGCTGAACGACATCACTGGCCAGATCTACAAAACGGCCTACGACGACGCGATGCGCGCCTCCGGCTTTGGCACCGGCGGTCAGTATCAGCAGGCGATTCAGGCGGCGACGGCGGCGGTGCAGGGTCTGGCCGGGAGCGATCTCAGCGCGGCCCTCGCAGGCGGTGCCGCGCCGTACGTGGCGGAAGTGATTGGTCACTACAGTGATTTGAACGACGCCGGTAAAGTGGCCGCCCACGCGGTGGTAAACGCTGCCCTCGCCGCCGCGCAGAATCAAAACGTGCTGGCGGGCGCGGCGGGTGCCGCCACGGGCGAGCTGGTGGGGATGATCGCCTCCGAAATGTACGGCAAACCTGCCAGCGAGCTGGACGAAACGCAGAAACAGACCGTTTCTGCGCTGGCAACGCTGGCGGCCGGGCTTTCCGGCGGCCTGGCGGGCGACAGCTCCGCTTCTGCCGTGGCGGGCGCGCAGGCGGGTAAGACGACGGTTGAGAATAACTATTTGAGCACGGCGGAAGCGCGCCAGCTGGATAAAGAGCTTCTGGCGTGTAAAGCCTCCGGCGGTGACTGCATGAAAGTGGTTGAAAAGTATCTGGCAATCAGTAACCAGAAAAGCAAAGAGCTTGCGGATGCCTGTACCGGCGGAGGGGTAACCTGCGTTACCTGGCAGGAGCTGATCCAGGCCTCGACCAACGTGGCTAACGATCCGCAGCCGGGGCAGTTCCGACTGGATGAAAAACTCAAGGATCCGACGGCGGCGGCACTGGTGAATTATCTGAACGGCGCAGACCTGAAATTCCTTCAGGACAATATCACCAAAGGGGATCGCGTACTCTCTGTGATGATGGATCCTACCTCCTGGCCGGTGATCGTCATGGGCGGGCGGGCGATTCTGACCAACGCGGTAAACAACACCAAAGAGCAGCTTATCGCCGTGGGCGTGGGTGCCGGTTTAGGGGCGGCTATTCAGTACAAGACAACGGGTGAAGTCAAACTCGCCGATCTGATTGGCTCCGGGGTTATCGGGGCGATAACTGCGGGTAAAGGTTATAATCCAACCGTGACATGGAACGCAGCAGGTGGTTACTATCAAGCTCAAATCAATGGCGACGATCCTATGCTCGCCGCTTTACTGAGTAAGGCGGGCGCTTCTGCAGGTTTCGCGACAGGGAACATGATCAAAGTGCCGTTTGATAAAATCTTCAACCCGGTATCAAAACAGTACGAGTGGGTTCAAACAGGCGTCTGGACAATAACCAAACCTGTACCACAACACCCTTTACCTTCAATACTGGGTAACGCAGGGGACTCTGCGATGTCGGGTATGGTTTCAGATAAGCTGAAAGAGAGCGGTAGTAAGAATGAAAAACAGCACTAAATCGTTTATTAACCTTGTTTACCTGTGCTGCGCGATAGGTCTGGCCGTGTTCTTCCTGACGCTCCTTGGCCGTTTAGTCGGCGCAGGATTAGCATGGAATGTGAAAGAGAGTTTTCCCTTCTCTTTCAAGGACGTGTTGATATGTCTTGAGTTAACCTGGCTGGGGCTGCCTGCGGGTTTGATCATCTGGTTTTTTTATCACCGATAAAACACCAGCCCAGTTTGCACAGTCAATCCTCTCCCGCCCCTTGGGGCGGGGGGGGTATTTACGCCAGGAATAAGAGGACGGGCTCAGAAAAATTAAGGTCCCAATGCCTGCATGATATGCGCAATAAACTGCGTGAGCTTTGGCAGGGGCCGTAAATCCTGACGCCACAGCAGATGCACCGGTCGGGGGTGCGGGGTGAAATTCTCCAGCACCCGCACCAGCCTTCCGCTTGCCAGCTCTTCCGCCACCAGCACTTCCGGCTGCAGCAGCAGCCCCGCCCCCGCTCTCGCCGCCATCCGTAATCCGTAGCCGTCGTTACAGCGCAAAATCGCATCGCGCTTCCAGCGCACCTCCCCTTCCACGCCCGGCAGCCGCCATTCGTTGCGCGCCGTCCAGACCGTGTGGGAAAGGCACAGATGATCCACCAGATCGGCCGGGGTTTGCGGCGTGCCGTGGCGGGCTAAATAGTCCGGCGCGGCGCAGATCGCCATTCGGTAGGGGCAGAGATATTTCGCCACCAGGTCGTCGTTGCGAACGTCACCGATGCGGATCGCCAGATCGACGCCTTCATCCACCAGGTCCACCATCCTGTTGGTGAGGTCCAGCTCCACGCGCACATCCGGGAAGCGCTGCAAAAAGGTGGCGACGAGCGGGGCGATCGCGCAGCCGCCAAACGAAGTGGGGGCAGTTACGCGCAGGGTTCCGGCAGGCGCAGCGCGCAGCCGCTCCACCGCGCTTTCCGCCAGGTTGACCTGCTCCAGCACGCGCTTTGCTTCTTCAAAAAAGACGCGTCCGGCATCGGTCACGCTTTGACGGCGCGTGTTGCGCTCCAGCAGCCGCGTGCCGAGCCGGGACTCCAGCAGCGCAACGTACTTGCCCACCATCACCGCCGACATCTCCAGACGCGCCGCCGCCGCGGTGAAGCTGCCGCTTTCCACTACCGTCACAAACGTTTCCATGCCGCGAAGCCTGTCCATATTCCAAACTCCTGATTAGCAATCATCTAACTTTAGCCCAGTTTATCCGAGATTTGATTTAATAAAGAATGGGGGCACACAACATAAGGAGTCTGCTATGAAAATCGTGATTATTGGTGCCAGCGGTACGGTCGGTCGTGCGGTAACGGACGAGCTAAGCCGTCGCCACGAGGTCATCCGCGTGGGCCGCACGCAGGGCGATGACCTCGTGGATATCACCTCGCAGGCGAGCGTGCAGGCGCTGTTTGAGCGCATCGGCAAGGTAGATGCGATCGTCTCCGCCAGCGGCGGCCTGCACTTCGGTCCGCTCGCAACCATGACCGACGGCGAGTTTAACCAGGGGCTGCAGGATAAGCTGCTCGGGCAGGTGCGCCTGGCGCTGACCGGCCAGCACTACCTGAACGAAGGCGGCTCGATTACGCTGATAAGCGGGATTGTGGCGCATGAGCCCATCGCGCAGGGGGTGAACGCCACCACGGTGAACGCGGCGCTGGAAGGCTTCGTTCGCGCCGCGTTCACCGTGGTGGCGTTCACCCCCTGCGCGATGGGC
>CAMKZP010000425.1 GCA_946477805.1 uncultured Enterobacter sp. | reverse complement strand
GGATGAACCTACCCGGGCCGAGCGCGAGGTGCTGGGGGATATCGGCTGGCAGCGCAACGAGGTGGTGTTACACGGCGACAGGCGCTGGCTGCCGGTGCGCGAGCGCGCCTGGGCGAGCTGGAACTACCGCCTCAGCGAGCGGGACCAGGCCAGCGCCTGCGTCACCTACAGCATGAATATTTTGCAGAGTCTGCCCGCTGGCAGCCCGCTGTTCTGCGTCACCCTGAACCCGGAAACGCCCGTAGACGAACGCTTCGTTTATCAGCGCTTTGTCTATGAACACCCGCTGTTCAACCCCACAAGCTGGCGCGCGCAGGCGCGGCGCGGGGAGATCAACGGCCATAACCGCAGCTGGTTCTGCGGCGCCTACTGGTACAACGGCTTTCACGAGGACGGCGTGCGCAGCGCGCTGGACGTGGTGCAGGGCATCGCCGCGGCGGAGGGCAACTGAGATGAACAGCTGCCTCTATCACGGCGCGCTGCGCCACCGCCGCCTCCAGCCGAAAGCGCACGACTTCACCTACGCCGTCTTTATGGCCTGGCTGGATCTTGACGAGCTGGAGGCGCTGCCCGCCGCTGGCGTGCGCCGCAACCGCTTTGCCGCTGCCTCGTTTTACGACGCGGATTACCCGCTGGGCGCGCCGCTAAAAGAGAACGTGCTTGCACGTCTGGAGAGCCTGACCGGCGAGCGCCCGGACGGGCGCGTAATGCTTCTGACCCAGCTGCGCTACTTCGGGTTTCATTTTAATCCGGTCAATTTTTACTACTGCTATGACCGGGCGGAGAGCCTGCGCTGGGTGCTCGCCGAGGTGCGCAATACGCCCTGGAACGAGCGGCACTACTACGCGGTGAACGGGCAGAACGCGCAGCCCACGGAAAAGGCGTTTCACGTCTCGCCGTTTAACCCGATGGACATGGTGTACCACTGGCGATTCAACAGCCCGGATAACACGCTCAACATGCACATTGAGAACCATCAGGAAACGAAGGTGTTTGACGCCACGCTGGCGCTTCGCCGGGAGCCGCTCACGCGCGCGTCGCTGCGCATGATGCTGGTGCGGATCCCGCTGATGACGCTTAAAACCGTTTTCGCGATTTACTGGCAGGCGCTAAGGCTCTGGCTCAAGCGCGTGCCGCTGCATAACCATCCCGTCAGCAGGAGTGAACGCCCATGACCGATCCCGTCTTTGCGCTTGAACCCGATATTCCGCGCAACGTTCGCGCCGCGCGCTGGCTGCTTTTCCGCCTGTTAAGCGGCCTGCGCGGCGGATCGCTTACCCTGCGAGAAGGGGCGCAGACCTTTCAGTTTGGCGACCCCGCCGCGGTACTTCGGGCCGAGGTACACATCCTTACGCCGGGCGTCTACCGGCGGGTGTTAACGGGCGGCAGCCTCGCCGCCGCCGAAGCCTGGATGGACGGCGAATGGGAGACGGGGCAGCTCACGCCGCTGCTCCAGCTTCTGGCGCTCAACGGTGACGTGCTGGGGCGGCTGGAGAACGGCTTCCGCCTGCTCGGCAGGCCGATAGAGCGGCTGCGCCACTGGATGAGGCGCAACTCGCGCGCCCAGGCGCGGGACAACATCGCCGCCCATTACGATCTGGGGAACACCTTCTACGCCCATTTTCTGGATAAAGAGCTGCTCTACTCCAGCGCGCTGTTTACCGCCGAGGAGCAGGATTTGACCTCGGCCCAGCGGGCGAAAATGGCGCGACTGTGCGAACAGCTCGCGCTCGGCCCGGACGATCGCCTGCTGGAGATCGGCACCGGCTGGGGCGCGATGGCGGAGTACGCCGCCCGCCACTACGGCTGCCGGGTGACGACCACGACGCTCTCTAAAGAGCAGCATATCTGGGCAACGGAGCGGATCGCCCGCGCCGGGCTGCAGGATCGCGTGGAGGTGCTGCTCTGCGACTACCGCGATCTCACCGGCCAGTACGACAAGCTGGTGTCGATTGAGATGATAGAGGCGGTGGGGCAAAACTACCTTCCGACCTTCTTCCGCACCTGTCAGGCGCGCCTGCGTCCGGGCGGGCGCATGGCGATTCAGGCCATTACCATTCAGGACCAGCGCTACCGCGACTACAGCAAAAGCGTCGATTTCATCCAGCGCTACATTTTCCCCGGCGGCTTTTTACCGAGCATTACCGCCATGAACGAGCTGATGACGCGCCACACCGACTTTGTGGTGCGAAACCTCTTCGATATGGGCCCGGACTACGCACGCACGCTGGCCCTCTGGCGGCAGCGCTTTCTCCACGCATGGCAGGAGATCGAAACGCTGGGGTTTGATGAACGCTTTCGCCGGATGTGGCTTTACTACTTTGGCTACTGCGAGGCCGGGTTTAACGCCCGCACCATCAGCGTGGTGCAGCTGACCGCGGAACGCGTATGAAACAGTACGGGCAGGTGTTCCTGATGGCGATCGGGTTCGATCTCTACTGGACGCTGGTGGTGCTGTTTCGCGAGCGGGGGCTTATCGTCTGGCTCGCGCTGGCGGTGCTGGCCTGCCTGATGCTGCCGCCTGCGCGCAGGCCGTACGCCATTCTGCTTGCCGTCGCGGGCAGCCTGCTCGACGCCGTCTGGGCAATGACGGGGCTGATCGCCTTTGCGGGGGCGTCGCTGATGCCCCTGTGGATGGTAGCCCTGTGGCTGATGTTTGCCACCGTCTGGACCCAGCTAACGCGAACCACAACGCTGCCCGGCTGGATATTAACGCTGCTGGCAACGGCGGGCGGGCCGGTGGCCTACCTCATCGGTGAACGGCTGGGCGCGATCGAATTTCTGGAGCCCACCTTCATCGTCGTCAGCTGGATGGCGCCGGGCTGGCTGGTGCTGATGCTGTTTTTCCACCTGCTGATGGGGAGGCAACAATGAAAGCCGTTGTGCTGTTGATCTGTCTGGCCGCGTTCACCTCCGCGGCGCACGCCGCCGACTGGCTGAGCTGGCGCAAAGTGGGAAGCGCCACGCTCACCTGGGGGCCTTTCACCGTCTACACTTCGCAGTTGCTGACGCCGGACGGGCGCTATGCTGGCGAAACCGGAGACCGGGCGCTGGTCATTACCTACGCGCGCGATATCGATCGCGAGGAGCTGGTTGAGGCAACGCGCGACCAGTGGCAGGCGCAGGGCATTCTGCAGGAGGCGCCGCAGAGCGACGCGTGGCTTCGCATGCTGGGGTCGCTCTGGCCGGACGTGACGACGGGTTCCCAGCTGGCGTTTGTCGTTAACAATAAGCAGGGGCAGTTCTGGTATCGCGCCCCCGCGCAGGCAGGCTTTACCCCGCTGGGGCCCGCGCAGTCAGCCACGTTCAGCGCGCGCTTTCTGGCCATCTGGCTCGGTCCCCGCACTCAATATCCCGAGCTGCGTCAGCAGTTAACCGGAGGTCAATAATGAAACGTATCCTGATGCTGGCATTCGCCCTGACGATGCTGCTGGCCGGCTGTAGCACAGAGGTCGCCGATTACCGCCAACAGCAGCCGAAGCTGGATATTTTTACTTATTTTCAGGGTAAAACCGAGGCCTGGGGGATGGTGCAGGACCGCAGCGGCAAGCAGATCCGCCGCTTTCACGTTGAGATCGCGGGAGAGGTCATTGGCGATACGCTGACGCTGAACGAGCATTTTGTCTATGACGACGGCGAAAAGCAGCAGCGCGTCTGGCGCATCCGCCGCGTGGGGGCGGACCGCTACGAAGGGACTGCGGGGGATATTGA
>CAMKZP010000424.1 GCA_946477805.1 uncultured Enterobacter sp. | reverse complement strand
GGCGTATGCAGATACTGTTTTCATCCCGGACCTCACATGTGCTCGATGCCATCAGGGATGGTGTAAAACGTCGGGTGGCGGTAGACCTTGCTCTCCGCCGGGTCGAAGAATTCCCCGCTCTCCTCCGGCTGGGAGGCGACAATTTCGCTCGCCTTCACCACCCAGATGGAGCAGCCTTCGCTGCGGCGGGTGTAGGCATCGCGGGCGTTTTCCAGCGCCATGCGGTCGTCCGCGGCGTGGAGACTGCCCACGTGACGGTGGGACAACCCCTGCTTAGAACGGACAAACACTTCATATAACGGCCAGTAGACATTGCTCATTGCGTATTCCTCTTATGCGGCCTGACGCGCGCGTTGCTTTTCGGCGTGCGCCAGGGCGGCTTCGCGCACCCACGCCCCGTCGTCCCAGGCTCTGTTTTTTGCTGCCAGACGCTCGTGATTGCAGACCCCGCGGCCGTTAATCACCTCGTCAAATTCCTGCCAGTCGATGTCGCCGAAGCGGTAGCTGCCGCTCTCCTCATCGAAGCGCAGGTCCGGATCCGGCACGGTCATGCCGAGCATCTCCACCTGCGGAACGGTGTTATCCACGAACCGCTGGCGCAGCTCGTCGTTGCCAAAGCGCTTGATTTTCCAGGCCAGGCTGCGGGCGCTGTTCGGCGAGTTGTCGTCGTTCGGGCCGAACATCATCAGCGCGGGCCACCAGAAGCGGTTGATGGCGTCCTGCAGCATCTGACGCTGGGCGTCGCTCCCCTGCGCGAGCGCCATGCAGGCCTCAAAGCCCTGGCGCTGGTGGAAGCTCTCTTCTTTACAGATTTTCACCATCGCGCGGGCGTACGGGCCGTAGGAGGTGCGGCACAGCGCCACCTGGTTAACGATGGCGGCGCCGTCCACCAGCCAGCCAATCACGCCGATGTCGGCCCAGCTCAGCGTCGGGTAGTTAAAGATGGAGGAGTATTTCATTTTGCCGTCGAGCATCTTCTGGTAGATGTCCTCCCGGGCGCAGCCCAGCGTTTCCGCCGCGCTGTAGAGGTATAAACCGTGTCCGGCCTCGTCCTGCACCTTTGCCAGCAGGATAGCCTTGCGGCGAAGCGTCGGGGCGCGGGCGATCCAGTTCCCCTCCGGCAGCATGCCGACAATCTCGGAGTGCGCGTGTTGACCGATCTGGCGGATCAGCGTTTTGCGGTAGGCGTCCGGCATCCAGTCCTGGGGCTCTATCGCCGTCTCCTGCGCTATGCGCTGCTCAAAGCGTTCTTCTTGGGTCACATCATCACCTTTATGATTCGTTAATTTATTTAACTAAGCGAAATGGTGAATCACTTCGTTTCATAAAAGTTACACAAAGGTTAAATATAACCCCAAGGAGAGTTTGTTTATTTTGTGATGCCGCTCGCAAGGCTTTTCAAATGGGGCGGGGGCAGAGCCAAACCGAACACCGGGTTTCATCATCGCAGATCACAGTGTTAACAATTCATTAAAACTCAGCTTGATTTTTATGATTCACAATTTAACTATTTATGGTGAATTCACGAAACATCTGGAGATAAGCGATGCAGCAGTTAGCCAGCTTCTTGTCCGGCGTCTGGCAGTCTGGCCGGGGCCGCGAGCGCAACATTCATCACGCCATCACCGGCGAAGCACTGTGGGAAGTGACCAGCGAAGGGCTGGATATGGCGGCGGCGCGTCGTTACGCCATCGAGCGCGGCGGCGAAACCCTTCGCGCCATGACCTTTATCGAACGCGCGGCCATGCTGAAGGCGGTGGCGAAACATCTGCTTGAGCATAAGGCGCAGTTTTACGCGCTGTCGGCGCAGACGGGTGCCACCAAAGCCGACAGCTGGGTGGACATTGAAGGCGGAATTGGCACCCTGTTCACCTACGCCGGGCTCGGCAGCCGCGAGCTGCCGGACGATACGCTGTGGCCTGAAGATGACCTTATTCCGCTGTCGAAAGAGGGCGGCTTTGCGGCACGCCACGTTTTAACCTCGAAATCCGGCGTGGCGGTGCATATCAACGCCTTTAACTTCCCGTGCTGGGGCATGCTGGAAAAGCTGGCCCCGACCTGGCTTGCCGGAATGCCCGCGATAATTAAACCTGCGACGGCAACCGCGCAGGTGACGCAGGCGATGGTGAAAGCCATCGTTGACAGCGGCCTGGTGCCGGACGGCGCCATCAGCCTGATATGCGGCGGCGCGGGGGATCTGCTCGACCAGCTCGACGCCCAGGACGTGGTGACCTTCACCGGCTCCGCCAGCACCGGCCAGACGCTGCGGGTGCATCCGAACATCGTGGCGAACGCCATTCCGTTCACCATGGAAGCCGACTCCCTGAACTGCTGCGTGCTGGGGGAAGACGTCACGCCGGAGCAGCCGGAGTTCGCCCTGTTCATCCGGGAAGTGGTGCGCGAGATGACCGCCAAGGCCGGGCAAAAATGTACCGCCATTCGCCGCGTCATCGTGCCGGAAAACCGCCTGGAGGCCGTCAGCCAGGCGCTGATTGCCCGGCTGGAGAAGGTGGTGGTTGGCGATCCGGCGCAGGAAGGGGTGAAGATGGGCGCGCTGGTGAACGCTGAACAGCGCGCGGACGTGCAGGAAAAAGTTGACCAGCTGATTGCCGCAGGCTGCCAGGTTCGCCTGGGGGGAAAAGCGGATCTGCAGGCGGCTGGCGCCTTCTTCCCGCCGACCCTGCTCTTCTGCCCGCAGCCGGACGAAACTCCTGCTGTACACGCCATCGAAGCCTTCGGCCCGGTTGCCACGCTAATGCCCTACCGCAGCGCGGACCCTGTCTCTTATACACATCTGACGCTGGTGACGGCGGATTTAGCCACCGCTCGCCGGTTTATTGCCGGCGCGGCCCGGCCCCACGGGCGCATTCAGATCCTTAACGAGGAATCCTCCAAAGAGTCTACCGGCCACGGTTCTCCGCTGCCGCAGCTGGTTCACGGCGGCCCGGGCCGGGCGGGCGGCGGCGAGGAGCTCGGCGGCCTGCGCGCGGTGAAACACTATCTGCAGCGCACCGCCGTTCAGGGTAGCCCGTCGATGCTGGCCGCGGTGGGTAATCAGTGGGTGCGGGGCGCTGCGGTACGGGAAGATCGCGTCCATCCGTTCCGCAAATACTTCGAAGAGCTGCAGCCGGGCGACAGCCTGCTGACGCCGCGCCGCACGCTGACGGAAGCGGATATCGTCAACTTTGCCTGCCTGAGCGGGGATCACTTCTACGCCCACATGGACACAATCGGCGCGGCGGAGTCGATTTTCGGCGAGCGCGTGGTGCACGGCTATTTCCTGATTTCCGCCGCTGCCGGGCTGTTTGTCGATGCGGGCGTTGGCCCGGTGATTGCCAACTACGGCATGGAAAACCTGCGCTTTATCGAGCCGGTGAAGCCGGGCGATACCATTCAGGTGCGCCTGACCTGCAGGCGTAAAACCCTCAAGAAACAGCGCGCCGCCGATGAAAAGCCGACCGGCGTGGTGGAGTGGTCAGTGGAGATTTTCAACCAGCACCAGCAGGCGGTGGCGCTGTATTCCATTCTTACCCTGGTGGCGCGCCAGCAGGGAGACTTCCCGGCGTAGTCAACACGCACCACCCACGCGCTTAATGCCTCTACGGAGGCATTTTTTACGTCCGTCTGGCAAAACTGACAAACAAGCTGGCAAAAGCAAACAAACGTTCCCGGGCGGCAGACTGCTAGGGTAAGCGTAACAAAGCCGACATTCGC
>CAMKZP010000423.1 GCA_946477805.1 uncultured Enterobacter sp. | reverse complement strand
CGAGATTTCTGCCTGTCTCGTGGGCTCGGAGATGTGTATAAGAGACAGGCTCCAGATCCCAATGCAGGTCTATAGCGCCGATGGCGAGCTCATGGCGCAATATGGCGAAAAACGCCGTATCCCGCTGACCTTAAACCAAATTCCGCCTGTGATGGTGAAGGCCTTTATCGCCACCGAGGACAGCCGTTTTTACGAGCACCACGGGGTCGATCCGGTCGGTATTTTCCGCGCGGCCAGCGTGGCGCTGTTCTCTGGCCATGCGTCTCAGGGGGCGAGCACCATTACGCAGCAGCTGGCGCGTAACTTCTTCCTGAGCCCGGAAAAGACGCTGATGCGTAAGATCAAAGAGGTGTTCCTCGCGATCCGCATTGAGCAGCTGCTGAGCAAAGATGAGATCCTTGAGCTTTACCTCAACAAGATCTATCTCGGCTACCGCGCGTACGGCGTGGGCGCGGCGGCACAGGTGTATTTTGGCAAACCGGTTGAGCAGCTCACGCTGAGTGAAATGGCCACCATTGCTGGCCTGCCGAAAGCGCCGTCAACCTTTAACCCGCTCTACTCTCTGGACCGCGCAACGTCGCGTCGTAACGTCGTGCTGTCGCGCATGCTGAGCGAGGGCTACATCAGCCAGACAGAGTACGAGCAGGCGCGTAACGTGGCCATTGATGCCAACTATCATGCACCTGAAATCGCCTTCTCCGCGCCGTACCTCACCGAGATGGTTCGCCAGGAGATGGTGAGCCGCTACGGCGAGAAAGCCTATGAAGATGGCTATCGTGTTTACACCACCGTAACCCGCCCCGTACAGCAGGCGGCACAGCAGGCGGTCCGCAACAACGTGATGGATTACGACATGCGCCACGGCTACCGCGGCCCGTCGAACGTGCTGTGGAAAGTGGGTGAAAGCGCGTGGGACAGCAAGAAAATCACTGACTCTCTTAAAACGCTGCCAACCTATGGCCCACTGTTGCCAGCGGTTGTCACCCAGGCTGACCCGCAGGAAGCGGTCGCCATGCTGGCTGACGGAACGTCCGTCTCGCTGCGCATGGACGGCATACGCTGGGCGCGCCCGTATCGCTCTGACACCCTGCAGGGCCCCACGCCGCGCAAAGTGACCGACGCGGTACAGACAGGCCAGCAAATCTGGGTACGCCAGGTGGGCGATGCCTGGTGGCTGGCCCAGGTGCCGGACGTAAACTCAGCGCTGGTTTCCATCAACCCGCAAAACGGCGCGGTGATGGCGCTGGTCGGCGGATTTGATTTCAACCAGAGCAAATTTAACCGCGCCACCCAGGCGCTGCGCCAGGTCGGCTCTAACATTAAGCCTTTCCTCTACACCGCCGCGATGGATAAGGGGCTGACGCTTGCCAGCATCCTCAACGACGTGCCGATTTCCCGCTGGGATGCCGGTGCCGGCTCTGACTGGCAGCCGAAGAACTCCCCTGCTCAATATGCCGGCCCAATTCGTCTTCGCCAGGGTCTGGGACAGTCGAAAAACGTGGTAATGGTTCGCGCGATGCGGGCGATGGGCGTCGACTATGCGGCAGAGTATCTGCAGCGCTTCGGCTTCCCGGCGCAAAATATCGTTCATACCGAATCACTGGCGCTGGGCTCCGCCTCCTTCACGCCGCTTCAGGTCGCGCGCGGATACGCGGTGATGGCCAACGGCGGGTTCCTGATCGATCCTTATTTCATCAGTAAAATCGAGAACGATCAGGGCGGCGTGCTGTTCGAAGCGAAGCCGAAAATTGCCTGTCCTGAGTGCGATATTCCGGTGATTTACGGCGATACGCAGAAGTCTAACGTGCTTGAAAACAGAGATATGGAAGACGTTGCTGTCTCTCAGGAGCAGCAGAACCTGGCCGTACCGCAGCCCCAGCTGGAGCAGGCTAACCAGGCGCTGGTCGCGCAGACGGGTGCGCAGGAGTACGCTCCGCACGTCATCAACACCCCGCTGTCGTTCCTGATTAAAAGCGCGCTGAATACCAATATCTTCGGTGAGCCAGGCTGGCAGGGCACGGGCTGGCGTGCGGGCCGCGATCTGCAGCGCCGCGACATCGGCGGCAAAACCGGGACCACCAACAGCTCTAAGGATGCCTGGTTCTCCGGCTACGGCCCGGGCGTCGTGACGTCAGTCTGGATCGGCTTTGACGATCACCGTCGTGATTTAGGCCGCACCACCGCTTCCGGCGCGATTAAAGACCAGATTTCCGGTTACGAAGGCGGCGCGAAGAGTGCGCAACCGGCCTGGGATGCGTACATGAAATCCGTTCTCGAAGGCGTGCCGGAGCAGCCGCTGACGCCACCACCGGGCGTGGTGACGGTGAGCATTGACCGCAGCACAGGGCAGCTCGCCAATGGCGGCAACAGCCGTGAAGAGTATTTCATTGAGGGCACGCAGCCCACCACGCAGGCGGTGCACGAGGTGGGTACGGAGCTGATTGACAACGGCGAGACGCACGAGCTGTTCTGACGCCGATAAAAAAGCCGGGTAGCGCTAACGCTTACCCGGCCTACATTTCGCTGCAAAACGGCAACCTCATGGTGGCCGTTTTTATTGATAGCGCTACAGCCGCCCCTGCCCCTTCAGCCACTCGCGCACCAGGAACAGCGCGCTCACGTTGCGCGCTTCGTTAAAGTCCGGGTCTTCCAGCAAATCCATCAGGTGCGCCAGCGGCCAGCGAACCTGCGGCAGCGGCTCGGGCTCGTCGCCCTCCAGAGATTCGGGATACAGATCTTCAGCCACCACGATATTCATTTTGCTGGAAAAATAGGACGGCGCCATACTCAGCTTTTTCAGAAACGACAGTTCGTTAGCGCCAAAACCCACCTCTTCTTTCAGCTCGCGGTTCGCGGCTTCAAAAACGGTCTCGCCCGGATCGATAAGCCCCTTCGAAAACCCCAGCTCATAAGATTCTATTCCCACTGCATATTCGCGGATCAGGATCAGATGGTCGTCGACGATAGGAACAATCATCACCGCTTCGCGCGAAGAGGGGCGCATACGTTCATAAACGCGGCGCACACCGTTGCTGAACTCCAGGTCCACGCTTTCAACATTAAACAGCCGCGATTTGGCAACCGTTTCAACATTCAGAATGGTGGGTTTTTGTAGTGGTTTGCTCATCTTGATGGGTCTTTGCTGGGTGAACTGGCTTTATTGTGCGATATGCCGCACGGTTTCGGCAATGTCAATTGTCTTTTATTTACATTTATGCAACGCAACTGAAATCAATCCTGATTTCAAAACAAATGTCAAGAGGTTGAAATGTTTCCAGGAATTTGCTGATATCGCGCCATGGCAGGCTTTGCTATCATCATCGGTCACTGGGATGCGCGTCAAAATGCTCGAGCTCGACTCCATACTTGCCGATAGCCAACCACAGACTCTCATTCATGTTAAAGGTGCAATTGACTACACCTGAAAATAAGTAAGATGGGGAAAGCATGAGCACCATTTTGATTGTTCTCGCTGCACTACTGGCCGCTGTGCTGGTGGCAGGGTGGGCATACAGGCGCCGACTACATCGTCGATATCGGCTGCCCTTTTTACATGTCTTCGCGGGTGCAACCACGCGTAAGCTGGCGCCGGAAGAGCGTGGCGCAGTAGAGCAGTATCTGGACACTCTGAACCGCTCACAGCAGTCGCCTGGGCCAACCGGAGCCAGTGCGGCGCCGATCTCGCTCAGCCTTAATACGCAGAGCGACACCGACTG
>CAMKZP010000422.1 GCA_946477805.1 uncultured Enterobacter sp. | reverse complement strand
TTTCCACGCCTTCAACCAGCGGCAGAGCGGTAATGCCGCGCCCGTCGGTGCAGGTTTTGCACAGTTTGACCGGAACGTTCTGCGCCGTCAGGATCTCCAGCATCTGCTGAATGTTGTATCCCTCCGCCGGTTTCTGTCCTTTCAGCCCCGCCGTGACGGCGTCAGACATTAAAAAGAGGCGCAGTTCGGGTGTGCGCTCGCGCTCGCACAGGGCAATGGCCAGCCGCAGGCTGTTGAAAAGAGATTCGCTGCCGTAGGCGGCACCGTTGGCGATGATGACAATCTTCTGCATGTTGACTCCTGTTCTGCTAAAAGGCACGGATATTGCTTAACTCACCGGAGTTTATCGATCCGGGAGAGACATTATGACGATAGCGGCTGGCACATCGCCCGGCGCAACCGAATGGTTCCAGCGCGCAAGGGTAAAGCGTCAGGAGCAGCTCGGCAGGCTTGCACAGCTGGGCGCGCTGGTGAACGGCATTAGCCAGCTGGTGCACATGTTACAGTGCGAGCGCGGGGCGTCAAACGTCTGGCTCTGCTCGCGGGGCGCGCTGTATGCCCCCGAATGTAGAGCCAGCAGGGCGCTGGTGGATGAACGGCTCGCGGCGTTACATCCGCTGCTCAACGCGCAGTTTCCCCTTCCCGGCAGCACCGTCTGCGAACGTATTGCCCACGCGCTGCGGTCCCTTGAGGGGCTGTCTGCTCTGCGCGATGCGGTGTCAAAACAAAACGTCACCGCGCCGCAGGCGATGGAACACTACAGCCGTATGCTGCGTCACGCGCTCAGTATCGTCCCTCAGCTCAGCGAGAGCATTGACGATCCGCAAATCGCGGGCCGATTTGTCGCGCTCTACAGCCTGATGCAGGGCAAAGAGCTGGCGGGGCAGGAGCGAGCCCTGGGCGCGATCGGCTTCACCCAGGGCTTTTTTGATGATGAAACGCGCCAGCGGCTGGTTGACCGTATTGACGGGCAGCAGGCCTGTTTCGAGGTTTTCTTCTCGCACAGCAGCGCTGACGTGCAGGAGATGTTTACCCAAAGCTGCCGTCCCGGTCTGGAAACCGAACGGCTCAGGCGCGAAGCCTGCACCCGCCAGCCCGCCGCCGATAACGGCGACACCGCCCTGAAATGGTTCTCCCTGCAAACCGCGCGCCTTGAGCACCTGCGCACGCTGGAGGAGGTGGTTATTGCCGATCTCATGACCGCCGTCGATGAATGCCGGCAGAGCGAAACGCGTTACGCCGCCGATGAGAACGACGATCTCCTGGCCCGATTTCCGGATAAAACGCTGCTGCCGCTGGTTCGCCAGCAGGCGCGGGAAATAGAGCAACTTTCCCGCCAGCTCGCGTCTCTGCGTGACACGCTGGAGGAGCGCAAGATTATCGACAAGGCCAGGAGCGTGCTGATGACCCACCAGAAGCTCAGTGAAGATCAGGCGTGGACAGCGCTGCGCAAAATGGCGATGGACAAAAATCAGCGCATGGTCGATATCGCCCGCGCGCTGCTCACCGTAAAAACGCTCTGGCAGCTAACCCCTAAGGAGTAACTGCACAATCAGCGGGCATTTTCTGCCTGATTCAGGTGCGTCTTAGCCGATGCTTCGCGCTGAAATCCCCTGAAACAAGGAAAGAAAAGCTGGCATTCACTTTGCATTAACAGATTAACAAATGCAGACGATGCGCCAACGACGGTGCATGCGTTTTCGGGATAAAGGCGTCCAGCGGTGCTCCGGCACGGCGGGGCGCTTTTTTTTGTTTTTTTTCAGGAGTGGCGGTTATGGCGGAGTGGTCGAGACGACGGTTTTTGCAGGCCAGCATGGTGGCAGGTGGCGCAATGCTGCTGCCGGGCGTCATGCAGGCCGCATGGGCGGCGGGGTCGGATAAACCCGAGCAGGAGACCGTGCGCGTTGGGTTTATCCCGCTAACGGACTGCGCCCCGGTCGTTATTGCGGCGCTAAAAGGGTTCGATAAAAAGCACGGCATCACCATTATGCCCACCCGGGAGGCGAGCTGGGCGGCGGTGCGCGACAAGCTGGTGGCGGGCGAGCTGGACGCCGCGCACATTCTCTACGGTCTGCTGTACGGACTTGAGCTGGGTATTGCGGGCAAGCCGCAGCAGATGGCAAACCTGATGACCCTCAACCAGAACGGTCAGGCGATCACGCTCTCGGGCGATCTGGCAGAAAAGGGCGTGCGCGACCTCGACGGGCTGAAGCGGCTTATTGGCCAGCAGGCGCCAGGCACCTACACCTTTGCGCATACCTTCCCGACGGGCACGCACGCCATGTGGCTCTATTACTGGCTCGCCAGCGCGGGCATTCATCCCTTCGACGACGTGCGCACCGTGGTGGTGCCGCCGCCGCAGATGGTGATGAACATGCGCATCGGCAATATGGTCGGCTTTTGCGTCGGCGAGCCGTGGAACGCCCGCGCCATCAACGACCGCATCGGCTTTACCGCTGCAACCTCGCAGTCCATCTGGGCCGATCACCCGGAAAAAATCCTCGGCACGCGTCGCGACTGGGTAGCGAAAAACCCGCATACCGCCCGGGCGCTGGTGAGTGCGGTGATGGAAGCCGCGCGCTGGATCGATGCCTCAGCGGAAAACCGGCGCGAAACGGCGCAGATCCTCTCGCGCCGCGCGTGGCTGAACTGCAAAGAGCAGTACCTCACCGGGCGCATGCTCGGCGAGTACGACAACGGGATCGGCCAGCGCTGGCAGGACGCGCATCCGATCCGCTTCTTCAACGACGGGGCCGTCAGCTATCCGTATGACTCCGACGGCATGTGGTTTTTAACCCAGTTCCGCCGCTGGGGTCTGCTCAAAAACGAACCGGACTATGCGGGTATCGCCCGGCGCATTAACCAGACGTCGGTCTGGCAGGATGCCGCTACGGCGATCGGCGGCATTGCCGCCCCCGCATCGCCGCTTCGTCGCAGCATCCTGATGGACGGCACCGTCTGGGACGGCACCGATCCGCAAGGATACGCCAACCGCTTCGCCATTCACCGTAAAGGGGCCTGACTATGCAACATCTGCAAAACACGCAAGCAAAAGAGACGCCCGCGAGTGGGGACGTTATCACCCTGCCTCCGGTGCAGGTTCGTCGTCGCGCCCCGGCGTTTGCGCGGCGGATAAACGATTTTTTACAGCGCGTCATACCGGCCTTGCTGGGGCTCGGGCTGCTGGTGCTGCTCTGGCAGCTGGCGGCCATCAACAGCAAAGGCTTTCCGACGCCCCTCAGCACCCTGGAGTCGGCCATCACCCTGTTCGCCGACCCGTTCTATCGCGACGGACCCAACGACGTGGGCATCGGCTGGAACGTGCTCGCCTCGCTGCAGCGCGTCGCGGTGGGCTTTGGGCTGGCGGCCGCCGTCGGTATTCCGCTCGGTTTCCTGATCGGTCGGTTCATCTTTTTCTCGCGCATGTTTACGCCCCTGATAGCGCTGCTGCGCCCGGTCAGCCCGCTGGCCTGGCTGCCCATCGGCCTGCTGCTGTTTCAGAAGGCCGAGCCCGCCTCAAGCTGGACCATTTTCATCTGCTCCATCTGGCCGATGGTGATTAACACCGCCGAAGGGGTGCGCCGTATACCTGAGGATTACCTCAACGTCGCCCGCGTGCTGCAGCTCTCCGAGTGGACCATCCTGCGCCGCATTCTCTTCCCGGCGGTATTGCCCGCGGTGCTGACCGGGGTTCGCCTTTCCATCGGCATTGCCTGGCTGGTGATTGTC
>CAMKZP010000421.1 GCA_946477805.1 uncultured Enterobacter sp. | reverse complement strand
GGCTTTCATCCCAGGCAATCGCAATGCCCGTTTCACGGGCAAAGGCGCGGGAGTCATCGCGGGTTTTACACGGCTCTTCAAGGAAGGCGATGCGGTTGCGGTACGCGGGATTCACGTATTTCGCAAACTGCTGCGCCCTGAGCGGCGTCCAGGCGCGGTTGGCGTCCAGACGCAGGTGCAAATCAGGGATCGCTTCCAGCAGCAGATTCGCCACCATTCCGTCGCGTACCGCTTCGTACAGGCCAACCTTGATTTTCGCCACCTTCTCGCCGGGCATGGCGGAGAGCAGCGCGAACAGTTCATCCGGATCGCCCGTGCAGAGCGGTGCGGCGCGATAATTTGCCTCAGCGGGCAAACTGCCGTCCAGCTCCGCCAGCGCGCAGCTGATGCCGAAGGCGGCAGAAGGGAGGTCCGGCAGCGCCGGTTCGGCACCCTCTCGCCACGCGCTCGCCCAGGCCAGCAGCGCCGCCTGAGCGTCGTCCAGCGGCTCCTGGCTAAAGCCCGGCAGAGGGGAAACCTCCCCCCAGCCTTCCCGCTCGCCCTGCCGAAGATGCACGAAGAGTCCGTCACGGGTTTTTAACCGCCGCTCGCGCAGCACCACGCCCGCGTCCATGGGTATCTGCCAGCGGTAAACCTGCGCGTAACGCATTACGGGTTCCGTTTGTATTTGCTGAAGTCCGGCTGGCGTTTTTCATTAAACGCGTTGCGTCCTTCCTGACCCTCTTCGGTCATGTAGAACAGCATGGTGGCGTTGCCCGCCAGCTCCTGCAGACCCGCCTGACCGTCGCAGTCGGCGTTCAGGGCGGCCTTCAGGCAGCGCAGCGCCATAGGGCTGTTTTGCAGCATTTCGCGACACCAGCGCACGGTCTCTTTTTCGAGTTCAGCAACCGGCACCACGGTGTTCACCAGGCCCATGTCCAGCGCCTCCTGAGCGTTGTACTGACGGCACAGGAACCAGATTTCGCGGGCTTTTTTCTGGCCGACGATGCGTGCCATGTAGGACGCGCCCCAGCCGCCGTCAAAGGAACCGACTTTCGGGCCGGTCTGGCCGAAGATGGCGTTTTCCGCGGCGATGGTCAGGTCACACATCATGTGCAGCACGTGGCCGCCGCCGATGGAGTAGCCCGCCACCATCGCGACAACCGGTTTTGGACAGGTACGGATCTGACGCTGGAAATCGAGCACGTTCAGGTGGTGCGTACCCGCATCGTCCTGATATCCGCCGTAGTCGCCGCGCACCTTCTGATCGCCGCCGGAGCAGAAGGCTTTATCCCCTTCGCCGGTCAGAACGATAACGCCGATATTGTCGTCATAGCGCGCGTCCGCCAGGGCCTGGATCATCTCTTTGACGGTCAGCGGGCGGAACGCGTTGCGCACCTGCGGACGGTTGATGGTGATTTTGGCGATGCCGTCGGCGGATTTGTGGTAACGAATGTCGGTGTAGCCTTCGGAGCAGTCCTGCCACTCAACCGGCGCGTAAAGCATGTGTTCATCAGGATAGATCATAGCGTGTCCTTAGTTCGAAGATGCAGTATCTGCGCCAGGCGCGACGCGACCGCACCGGGGTTTTCCCGATGGGCGTTGTGCCCGGCATGAGGAATAGCGTGGCGCGTGGCGTTCAGCCCGGCGGCGATGGCCGCGAACTTCTCATCACGTTCGCCGTAAAGGTAGTGAAAGGGAACCGCGAGCCTGCCCAGCGCCGCGCGTAAATCAGGCTGGACGGCCAGCGAGGTGGCCTCGAGCATGGCCGCCAGATGTGCGCCGTTATTCTGACTGCGCAGGGCCACAAGCGCCCGGCGCTGCGCGTCGGTCAATGAGGCGAAAACCGGCTGGTGATACCAGTCGTTAAAAACGTTATCCAGCGGCTCGGTGCGAAAACGCGCCGCCCAGCGGCGATCGGCTGCTAACCGGGCCTCTCGCGCCTTCGCGTCCTGCAGCCCTGGATGGCCGCCTTCTACGATAATCCCGCCCAGCCCTTCCGGCCGCTGGCAGGCATGAAACATCGCAACGCGGCCGCCGAGGGAGTAACCCACCAGCCAATATTTAAGTATGTTGTAACTAATAAGCGTGCGGGTGAGCAACGCGTTCATCGCCTCGAACCCCGCCACGCTGATATCGGCTGAACCGCCGTGCCCGGGCAGCTCCAGGTACAGCCGGTGAGAATCAGTCAATGACTCCCCCACCGCCTGCCACTCGCGGCAATCGCCGGAAAAACCGTGCAGGAAGACCAGCCAGGGAGAGCCCGGCCTGCCTTGACGCTGCACGCCCGAGAGGATCACAGGTGGCTCACCTGTGCCAGCAGGTTTTGCAGCTTCTGCGCGCCGTCAGAATCGTTCACCACCAGCTCGACCAGCGTTGCGCCGGGCTGACGCCATGCGGCGCTCAGCGCGGCCTCCAGCTGTTCCCAGTTTTCCGGACGATGATACCCGAGGCTGAACATTGCCGCGGCGTGTTCAAACTGCACGTTTTGCGGCATCAGGTAGAAGCGCTCGCGCTCGCTTTGCGGCGTGGGCAGCAGGGAGAAAATCTGCCCGCCGTTGTTGTTGACCACAATCAGCACCAGGGGGGCAGACACCTGGCGCAGAAGCGCCAGCGCGTTGAGGTCATACAGCGCAGAGAGGTCGCCCACCACCGCCAGCGTTGACCTGGCGCTGGCACGCTGCACGCCAGCCGCCGTCGAGATCAGCCCGTCAATGCCGCTGGCGCCGCGGTTGCTGTAAACCGGATAGCCCGCAGGCAGCTGAGAGAGCGCGTCAATCAGGCGCACCACAAGGCTGTTGCCGACAAACAGCTGACCCTGCTCGGGCAGATAGCGACGAATACGGTGCGCGAGCCCGGCTTCGCTAAACCCTTCGCACTGGGCTTTGGTGATTTCCCACGCCTTGCGCGACAGCTCGGGGATTTCAACGGCCCAGGGCTGGCGTTTTTCCGCCGGATGGCGCTCCAGCCAGGCATCAATCTCGCTGACCAGGCGGCGCCCGCGATGGTGCGCCGGGTCGAGCCGCCCTTCCAGCGGGTCGACCAGCCAGTACTCTTCCGGCGTGCAGGTTGCCTGCCACTGCAGAAGACGTTTACCGGTGAGGCTGGAGCCAATCTGCACCACGATTTGCGCCTGCGAAAGCTCGGTTACGGCCTTCGCGTTGCCCAGCCAGAGGTCTGCGCACGGCAGCGGCTGGCCGGTCTGGGAGAGCACGTCGCCAATCAGCGGCCAGCCGAGGGTTTGCGCCCACTCGGCCACCCGCTTCCCTTCCGCGGCACTCATCCGCCCGGCGACCACCACGCCGCGCTTTTGCCGCCAGAAGAACCAGTCGCGCTGGACGGCGCTTTCCAGGTGCGTTTGCTCACGCAGCCACGGCTTTTCACTCTCCCACCACTCGCCGAGCTGCTGCTGCCAGGCGAGGCCGGTTTCGTTCAATTCGCCATACAGCGGCTCGGCGAACGGACAGTTCACGTGCAGGGCACCCCCGCGCAGCGAGCCCATCGCGTGGTCAAGCGTGGAGACCAGCCAGCTTGCGGGAATGTCCTGAGTCGGGCGCGGCAATGAGACCGTCAGTGAAGGGTGAGAGGAGAAAATGCCCGGCTGGCGAATGGCCTGATTGGCGCCGCAGTCGATAAGTTCCGGGGGACGATCCGCCGTCAGCACGACCAGCTTTTCGCCGGTCAGCCCGGCTTCGATGATCGCCGGATAAAGATTCGCCACCGCCGTACCGGACGTGACGATCACCGCCACCGGCGCGTTGCTGACCTTTGCCAGCCC
>CAMKZP010000420.1 GCA_946477805.1 uncultured Enterobacter sp. | reverse complement strand
GAAAGCCGCTGCCGATAAGAAAGCGGCTGCTGAAAAAGCCGCCGCGAAAAAGGCCGCTGCCGCTGAGAAAGCCGCCGCCGCCGCCGGCGTTGACGATCTGCTGGGCGACCTGAGCTCAGGTAAGAATGCGCCGAAATCGGGCGGTGGGGCGAAAGGAAACGGCCAGCCAGCGAAAGACAGCGGCACGAGTGGGGCGAATGGTGGGGCATCGGGTGCGGATATCAGTGCTTATGCTTCGCAAATCCGTACTGCGATTCAGAGCCGTCTGTACGGCGCCGATTTGTACGCCGGTAAATCTTGCGTCTTGCATATCAAGCTTGCGCCAGATGGACTGCTACTGGACGTAACCCAGGAAGGGGGCGATCCGGCGCTATGTCAGGCTGCTTTGACGGCTGCGAAAACGGCCAAAATTCCTAAACCGCCATCACAGGCTGTTTATGAGAAGGTAAAAGATGCCAAACTGGACTTCAAACTGTGACGTTTTGCCGCTCAAAGTGGGAAATACAGGCTAAGGTTTGAAGCTGGAGATAGGTAGTTTTGTATATTTTGGTTTGTTAACATTCTGCTAAATTATCGTGGGTAAGGTTACCCAGATAAGGGAGATATGATGAAGCAGGCATTACGTGTAGCATTTAGTTTTTTAATGCTGTGGGCAGCTGTGCTGCACGCAGAAGTACGCATCGAGATCACCCAGGGGGTGGACTCAGCGCGCCCAATCGGTGTTGTCCCGTTCCAGTGGGCCGGGCCAGGTGCGGCGCCTGAAGATATCGGTGGTATCGTGGCGGCGGACCTGCGTAACAGCGGGAAATTTAACCCACTGGATCGTTCTCGTCTGCCGCAGCAGCCGGGGACCGCTCAGGACGTTCAGCCTGCCGCATGGTCTGCGCTGGGTATTGATGCCGTCGTGGTGGGGCAGGTGACTCCTGCACCAGACGGTGGCTATAACGTGGCCTACCAGCTGGTGGATACCGGTGGTGCGCCAGGTACCGTACTTGCTCAAAACACCTACAAAGTGAACAAGCAGTGGCTGCGTTACGCGGGCCACACCGCGAGTGACGAAGTGTTTGAGAAGCTGACCGGTATTAAAGGTGCGTTCCGTACCCGTATCGCTTACGTGGTTCAGACCAACGGCGGCCAGTTCCCGTATGAGCTGCGCGTTTCCGACTACGATGGCTACAATCAGTTTACCGTTCACCGTTCACCACAGCCGCTGATGTCTCCGGCATGGTCTCCTGACGGCTCTAAACTGGCCTACGTGACC
The DNA here is from genome assembly GCA_946477805.1 of uncultured Enterobacter sp. Lineage (GTDB taxonomy): Bacteria > Pseudomonadota > Gammaproteobacteria > Enterobacterales > Enterobacteriaceae > Enterobacter. The sequence goes on along the minus strand of CAMKZP010000420.1, from coordinate 2,506 downwards.
TTCGAAAGCGGCCGTTCTGCGCTGGTTATCCAGACGCTGTCTAACGGTGCCGTACGTCAGGTTGCGTCGTTCCCGCGTCACAACGGTGCCCCTGCGTTCTCGCCGGATGGGTCTAAACTGGCCTTTGCGCTGTCTAAAACCGGTAGCCTGAACCTGTACGTGATGGACATTGGCTCTGGCCAAATCCGTCAGGTGACCGATGGTCGTAGCAACAACACCGAACCAACCTGGTTCCCGGACAGCCAGAACCTGGCCTTTACGTCCGACCAGGCCGGTCGTCCACAAGTTTATAAAGTTAATATCAACGGCGGAACGCCGCAGCGTATTACCTGGGAAGGTTCTCAGAACCAGGATGCTGACGTGAGTGCCGATGGTAAAACAATGGTAATGGTCAGTACTGCGGGTGGTCAGCAGCACATTGCCAAACAAGATCTGGTTACGGGTGGCGTGCAAGTTCTCTCGTCAACGTTCCTGGATGAAACGCCAAGTCTGGCACCTAACGGCACTATGGTAATCTACAGCTCTTCTCAGGGGATGGGATCTGTGCTGAATCTGGTTTCTACAGATGGGCGTTTCAAAGCGCGTATTCCGGCAACTGATGGACAGGTAAAATCACCTGCCTGGTCGCCGTATCTGTAAATAATAATTAATTGATTACTAAAGGAATCATAGAAATGCAACTGAACAAAGTGCTGAAGGGGCTGATGATCGCTCTGCCTGTAATGGCAATCGCAGCGTGTTCTTCTAACAAGAACGCAAGCAATGACCAGAGCGGCGAAGGCATGATGGGTGCCGGCACCGGTATGGACGCTAACGGCAATGGCAACATGTCATCTGAAGAGCAGGCGCGTCTTCAGATGCAGCAGCTGCAGCAGAACAACATCGTTTACTTCGATCTGGATAAATACGACATCCGTTCTGACTTCGCTGCAATGCTGGATGCTCACGCTAACTTCCTGCGTAGCAACCCGTCTTACAAAGTCACCGTAGAAGGTCACGCGGACGAACGTGGTACGCCAGAGTACAACATCTCCCTGGGTGAACGTCGTGCTAACGCTGTTAAAATGTACCTGCAGGGTAAAGGCGTTTCTGCTGACCAGATCTCCATCGTTTCTTACGGTAAAGAAAAACCTGCAGTACTGGGTCACGACGAAGCGGCTTACGCCAAAAACCGTCGTGCCGTACTGGTTTACTAAGAGAATTGCATGAGCAGTAACTTCAGACATCATCTGATGAGTCTGTCGTTACTGGTTGGAATAGCGGCCCCCTGGGCCGCTTTTGCTCAGGCACCAATCAGTAGTGTCGGCTCAGGCTCGGTGGAAGACCGGGTCACTCAACTCGAGCGTATTTCTAACGCTCACAGTCAGCTTTTAACCCAACTCCAGCAGCAACTTTCCGATAACCAGAACGATATTGATTCTCTCCGCGGTCAGATCCAGGAAAGCCAGTATCAGTTAAACCAGGTTGTGGAACGTCAGAAGCAAATTTTGCTGCAGATGGATAGCCTGAGCAGCGGCGGTGCAGCGGCGCAGCCGGCAGCAGGCGACCAAAGCGGCGCGGCAACAGCGACGCCTGCTCCGGCAGGTGATGCTTCTGCCTCGACAGGCGCGCCTGTACAGAGCGGTGACGCGAATACGGACTACAACGCGGCCATTGCCCTGGTGCAGGACAAATCGCGTCAGGACGACGCTATCGCTGCGTTTCAGAACTTCGTGAAGAAGTACCCTGAGTCCACTTACCAGCCAAATGCAAATTACTGGCTCGGTCAGCTGAATTACAACAAGGGTAAAAAGGACGATGCGGCGTTTTATTTCGCCTCCGTGGTGAAAAATTACCCGAAATCGCCAAAAGCGCCTGACGCGATGTTCAAAGTCGGCGTGATCATGCAGGACAAAGGTGACGCTGCGAAAGCCAAAGCGGTATACCAGCAGGTGGTCGCTAAATTCCCGGGGACCGAAGGTGCTAAGCAGGCGCAAAAACGTCTGAGTTCGATGGGATGATTACCGCATGACCAGAAATCGTGTTATTTCTGGTCGTGCAGCGTGATTACTAAGCAGTTAAGTGATCTTCCTCGAAATTTTTGTTGCGCAGAATTCTTAAATCAGTAATATATGCCGCCGTTGCCACGGGATATCAAACAACGTGAAAACAGCGTAAAAGTGGGTCGTTAGCTCAGTTGGTAGAGCAGTTGACTTTTAATCAATTGGTCGCAGGTTCGAATCCTGCACGACCCACCACTTAACGCAAAACCAGCAGTACAGAGTGGGTGATTAGCTCAGTTGGTAGAGCATCTCCTTTACACGGAGGGGGTCGGCGGTTCGAGCCCGTCATCGCCCACCATTTCGGGTCGTTAGCTCAGTTGGTAGAGCAGTTGACTTTTAATCAATTGGTCGCAGGTTCGAATCCTGCACGACCCACCACTTAACGCAAAACCAGCAGTACAGAGTGGGTGATTAGCTCAGTTGGTAGAGCATCTCCTTTACACGGAGGGGGTCGGCGGTTCGAG
>CAMKZP010000419.1 GCA_946477805.1 uncultured Enterobacter sp. | reverse complement strand
CTGCTGGTGATGTACAGCCTGCAGCTGCCGTTCTGGCTGGCGGCCTTCTGCGCCGCGCTGCCGCTCGGGTTTATCCACTTCTTTGTGCAGAAAAGCATCGCCCTGGATAGCGCGGAGGAGAAGACCCCGTGGCAGCCGTCCGTGCTGCTTAAGGACCGGGCGCTGTTCTGGTTTACGCTGTCCGGCCTGCTGGCGTCCTACGTCGGCGGCTCGTTCGCCTCCTGTATTTCTCAGTATGTCCTGGCGGCGAACGCGGGCAGTGATTTTGCGGAAAAAGTGGTGGCCGTGGTGCTGCCCGTCAACGCCGCCGTGGTCGTGACCCTGCAGTACGCTCTGGGGCGCAGGATCTCCGCCGCCAACATCCGTCCCTTAATGACCGTCGCCACCCTGTTCTTTATCCTGGGGCTGGGCGGGTTTATGGTCTCCGGCGAGAACCTGGTCTACTGGGGGCTTGCGGCGGCGGTGTTTACCCTCGGCGAAATTATCTATGCGCCTGGGGAATATATGCTGATCGACAACATCGCCCCGCCGGGGATGAAAGCAAGCTACTTCTCCGCGCAGGCGCTGGGCTGGCTCGGCGCGGCGGCTAACCCGATGGTCACCGGGCTGATCCTGACCCATCTGCCGCACTGGTCGCTGTTTGTCATTATGATGGCCGCCATCGTTGTGGCGTGGCTGATGATCCTGCGTGGGATGAGCGTTAAGAAGGGAGATAGCGTGTCGGGTGGCGCTGCGCTTACCCGACCTACAAAACCCTAATCGCAGGCCGGGTGAGGCGTAGCCGACACCCGGCGTTAAGCATCAGTGGTGCAACATTTCCTCCACCACCTGCTCTTTGTACATCTCGTTCGGGTAGTACGTCGGCCAGTTATCCATCTCCTTCAGCAGCGCCTCATGAGAGGTGTTGCCCATAAAGATATGGAAATGCGCGGAGGCTTTTGGCCCGATGGTATGGTCGCTGAACTGAACAAACTTCGGTGCCTTGCTGTCGGCATCCTTGCACTCGAACAGGTAGCGAACCCCTTTTTTGCCCGAGGCGTAGGTCAGGATTTTGTAGCCGCTGTAGTCGTAACGACAGCTGCTTACCGCTTTCCCCTGATGGAACTCCATCACGTTATTTTCAATGCCGATGGCATCGACGTCCGTCGCATAGCCGGTGCGGTAATAGGCCTTCAGCTGGTCAAAAGATTTGCTTTTGTCCTTCTCCGCTTTCTTCTTCAGCACCGGATCGAGCGACCCGTCAAGCAAAAACGGATAGACCGACTGCCAGGTGCCGTCCCAGTCGGATAGGGCCCGGTCCTTAACGTCTTTATCCTCAAACACGCCGTTTGCCGCCTTCTGTTCCGCCTCGGTCATCTGGTGTCCGTGCGAGTGGGCAAACAGCTGGCCGCTGACCAGCAGCGCCCCCAGAGTCATTGCAAATTTCCCAATATGTGCAGCCAAAATAAAACCCTCACTCCGTTTTATAAGAGCGAGGATGTTATAATATAACATATCAGATCGCAACCCGTCCGCGCACCCCGTCCTGCGCCATATTTTCGCCTCGCCCGCGCTGAATAATGGTGCCGCGCGACATCAGCAGATAGCTGTCCGCCAGTTCGGCGGCAAAGTCATAGAACTGCTCAACGAGCAGAATGGCCATATCGCCCCGGTCCGCCAGCGTGCGGATCACCTGGCCGATCTCCTTAATCACCGAGGGCTGGATCCCTTCGGTGGGCTCGTCGAGGATCAGCAGCTGCGGGCGGCTGGCCAGCGCGCGCCCTATCGCCAGCTGCTGCTGTTGGCCGCCGGAAAGATCGCCCCCTCGACGCTGCTTCATCTCTTTAAGCACCGGGAACAGCTGCCAGATCTCCTCGGGGACGCCCTTCGCCTCTCGCGCCGCGAACCGGGAGAGCCCCATCAGCAGATTCTCCTCCACCGTTAAGCGCGGGAATATCTCACGCCCCTGCGGCACATACGCCACGCCGGCCTGTACCCGCTGGTGCGGCTTGCTGTGGGTGATTTTTTTTCCCTGCCAGATCACCTCGCCCGTTTTCGCCGGGATCAGCCCCATCAGGCACTTCAGCAGCGTGGTTTTACCGACGCCGTTACGCCCCAGCAGGCAGGTCACCTCTCCGGCGGCGGCCTCGAAGCTCACGCCGCGCAGAATGTGGCTTCCGCCGTAATACTGATTCAGTTCGTTAACCTGTAACATCGCGGCTCCTTAGCGTCCAAGATAAACCTCAATCACCTGCTCGTTGGCCTGCACCTCGCGCAGCGATCCTTCTGCCAGCACGCGGCCCTGGTGCAGCACCGTCACGCGGTCGGCGATGGTTTCGACGAAGCCCATATCGTGTTCAACCACCATCAGCGAATGCTTGCCCGCCAGGGTTTTGAACAGCTCGGCGGTGTATTCCGTTTCTGCATCGGTCATTCCCGCCGCGGGTTCGTCCAGCAGCAGCAGGTGCGGGTCCTGCACCAGCAGCATGCCGATCTCCAGGAACTGCTTCTGCCCGTGTGAAAGCAGCCCGGCACGCCGATCCCGCTCGGCGCTCAGGCGCAGCAGTACCAGCATTTCATCAATACGATCGGTTTGCTCGCCGCTGAGCTTAGCCCGCAGGCTGGCCCAGACGGACTTATCGGTTTTCATCGCGATTTCAAGATTTTGCCACACGGTTAATGCTTCAAAGACCGTCGGCTTCTGGAACTTGCGCCCGATGCCCTGGCGCGCAATGGCGGCAGGCTCAAGGGCGGTCAGGTCAATGGACTGATCGTACAGCGCCTTTCCGCTTGTCGGCCGCGTTTTGCCGGTAATGACGTCCATCAGCGTGGTCTTGCCCGCGCCGTTGGGGCCGATGACGCAGCGCAGCTCGCCGACGCCGATATTGAGCGAGAGATCGGTAAGCGCCTGAAAGCCGTCAAAATTCACGTTGATGGCCTCCAGCTGCAGCACCGGGTCGGTCTGGTCGCGGTAGCGGTCGCCGGGCAGTTGGCGGGTAAATAATTCTTCGCTGGGCTGCATCATTTGTCTCCTTTACGCAACAGGCCGTAGACGCCGCGGGGCAAAAACAGCGTAACGGCGATAAAAATCAGCCCCAGGAACAGCTGCCAGTATTCCGGCATGGCCACGGTAAAGAGGCTTTTCGCGCCGTTCACCAGCGCCGCGCCCAGCACCGGCCCGATCAGGGTGCCGCGGCCCCCCAGCGCCACCCAGATAGCCGCCTCGATGGAGTTCGTCGGCGACATTTCCCCCGGGTTGATAATGCCCACCTGCGGAACATACAGCGCCCCCGCCAGGCCGCAGAGCACGGCAGAAAGCGTCCACACCAGCAGCTTGAACCCGCGCGGATCGTAACCGCAAAACGTCAGGCGGTTTTCCGCATCGCGCACCGCCGTCAGAATGCGGCCAAACTTGCTCTTTGCCAGCGCGTAGCCCGTGCCCAGGGCAAGCAGCAGAAGCGTCAGGGTCGCGAGGTAAAGCGCAATGCGGGTGCCGGTTGCCGTCACGGAAAACCCGAGCAGCGTGGTAAAGCCGGTAAAGCCGTTGTTGCCGCCAAAGCCGGTTTCATTGCGAAAGAACAGGAGCATCCCCGCGTAGGTCAGCGCCTGAGTCATGATCGAGAAGTAGACCCCTTTGATTTTTGAGCGGAAGGCAAACCAGCCAAACGCCAGACCAAGCAGGCCGGGGATCGCCACGATTAACACCAGCGCCCAGGCGAAGTGCTGCGTGCCCCACCAGAACCAGGGCAGCTCACTCCAGGAGAGGAACGACATGAACGCGGGCAGCCCTTCCCCCGC
>CAMKZP010000418.1 GCA_946477805.1 uncultured Enterobacter sp. | reverse complement strand
ACCAGTAGATCACACTTCATCGTGCCTTTCATTTTTCTGGGGATACCTCAGCCCCTATGGGGAGAGGGTTAGGGTGAGGGGACAACCATCACAAAACCCAGCCTCATCCGAAAAGTACCCGCCGTTGTCCTAATCGTCCCTTCACGTTCCGCCCCTCTCAGGCTTCAATTAAACAACAAAAACAAAACATAAATTTAACAACTCAATTCCGATATGAGGTCCCTATGAAGCCTGAAGATTTCCGCGCTGATGCCAAACGTCCGTTGACCGGCGAAGAGTATTTAAAAAGCCTGCAGGATGGCCGTGAGATTTATATCTACGGCGAGCGCGTCAAAGACGTCACCACCCATCCGGCGTTTCGCAACGCGGCGGCCTCCATCGCGCAGATGTACGATGCCCTGCACAGGCCAGACATGCAGGATACCCTCTGCTGGGGCACCGACACCGGCAGCGGCGGCTACACCCACAAGTTCTTCCGCGTGGCGAAAAGCGCCGACGACCTGCGCCAGCAGCGCGATGCCATCGCCGAGTGGTCGCGCCTGAGCTACGGCTGGATGGGGCGCACGCCGGATTACAAAGCCGCGTTCGGCTGCGCGCTCGGCGCTAACCCGGCGTTCTACGGCCAGTTCGAGCAGAACGCCCGCAGCTGGTACACCCGTATTCAGGAAACCGGCCTGTACTTTAACCACGCCATCGTTAACCCGCCCATCGACCGCCACAAGCCGGCGGACGAGGTGAAGGACGTCTACATCAAGCTGGAGAAAGAGACCGACGCCGGGATTATCGTCAGCGGCGCGAAGGTGGTGGCAACCAACTCGGCGCTGACCCACTACAACATGATCGGCTTCGGCTCCGCGCAGGTGATGGGCGAAAACCCGGACTTCGCGCTGATGTTTGTCGCCCCGATGGATGCCGAAGGCGTGAAGCTCATCTCCCGCGCCTCCTACGAGATGGTGGCAGGCGCCACCGGCTCGCCGTACGACTACCCGCTCTCCAGCCGCTTTGACGAGAACGATGCGATCCTGGTGATGGATCATGTGCTGATCCCCTGGGAAAACGTGCTGATCTACCGCGATTTCGACCGCTGCCGCCGCTGGACGATGGAGGGCGGTTTTGCCCGCATGTACCCGCTGCAGGCCTGCGTGCGCCTGGCGGTGAAGCTCGACTTCATCACCGCCCTGCTGAAGAAATCCCTTGAGTGTACCGGCACTCTGGAGTTCCGCGGCGTGCAGGCGGATCTCGGCGAAGTGGTGGCCTGGCGCAACATGTTCTGGGCGCTGAGCGATTCCATGTGCTCCGAAGCCACGCCGTGGGTGAACGGCGCGTACCTGCCGGATCACGCCGCGCTGCAAACCTACCGCGTGATGGCGCCAATGGCCTACGCGAAAATCAAAAACATCATCGAGCGTAACGTTACCTCCGGGCTGATCTACCTCCCGTCCAGCGCCCGCGACCTGAACAACCCGCAGATCGACCAGTATCTGGCGAAGTACGTGCGCGGCTCCAACGGGATGGATCACGTTGAGCGCATCAAGATTTTGAAACTGATGTGGGACGCCATCGGCAGCGAGTTCGGCGGCCGCCACGAGCTGTATGAGATCAACTACTCCGGCAGCCAGGATGAGATCCGCCTGCAGTGCCTGCGCCAGGCGCAAAGCTCCGGCAATATGGACAAGATGATGGCGATGGTCGACCGCTGCATGTCCGAGTACGACCAGCACGGCTGGACGGTTCCGCACCTGCACAACAACACCGATATCAACATGCTGGATAAGCTGCTGAAATAGCGCAGCGGGAGGCTTAAATGCAATCAGATGAACAACGCCTGCGTTTTCGCGACGCGATGAGCAGCCTGTCTGCCGCGGTCAATATCGTCACCACCGAGGGCGAGGCGGGCCGCTGCGGCATCACCGCCACCGCCGTCTGTTCGGTCACGGACACGCCGCCCTCGCTGATGGTCTGTATTAATGCCAGCAGCGCCATGAACCCGGTTTTTCAGGGCAACGGCAAACTCTGCGTAAACGTGCTGAACCACGAGCAGGAGATCATGGCCCGCCATTTTGCGGGGATGACGGGAATGGCAATGGAGGAGCGGTTTTCGCTCGCCTGCTGGCAGAAAGGCCCGCTGGCGCAGCCGGTGCTGAAAGGCGCGCTGGCAAGCCTGGAAGGTGAAATCAGCCAGGTGCAAACCATCGGCACCCATCTTGTCTATCTTGTTGAAATTAAAAATATTATTCTCAGCGAGGCGGGTCACGGCCTGATCTATTTCAAACGCCGCTTCCATCCGGTGATGATGGAGATGGAAGCCGCGGTTTAATTCCGCGGCAGAAAAAACGCTAAGGTTTCCGCAGAAGTACGCCGTTAACTGACCATAAGATAAATTTTCCGGGTCGGCTGGAGCTTACCGCCAGCCGCCCCCTTAACGCTGGAACATCTTATGGTCTCTTCCCCCCGCAGCCGCTCGGCTGAACGCCTGGTTGACATTATTATCGCCCTGCACCGCAACGGAAGCGTGAATCGCAACGACCTGATGCGAAGATTTGGCATCACCGAACGCACTGTGTACCGCGACTTGCAGGCGCTCTCCCCTCTTATCGAGCACGACGGCAAGGGGCAGTATCAGCTGCTTCCGGCCTATCGGCAGTCATGCTGCTCATCATGCCATGCGGTGAACGGCGAAACCGCGCATGATTAGATTATTTTCAGTGATCTCAATCACATAATTTCAGCCACCGGCGGCGAGCCTGAACCACTCGCCTGCGCCTTTGACCGCTCACCCATCGCTTTCAACCGCTCACGCATTTACCGTCCTTTACACGCGCGACCGTCTGGCACAATCCCTCCAGCATTAATCAATACCTCCTCACAACGAACCCTGACCCTTTTTTCTTCACATAAAAAACCAGGTCTTACTATGGATACTAAAAAACTACTGAAGCACGTGCCCTGGGCCTTACTCGGGATCCTCGGCGCTTTCTGTCTGGCGGTTGTCGCATTACGCCGGGGCGAACACGTAAGCGCCCTGTGGATCGTGGTCGCGTCGGTTTCCGTCTACCTTGTGGCTTATCGCTACTACAGCCTGTACATCGCGCAGAAGGTCATGAAGCTCGACCCAACGCGCGCCACCCCGGCGGTCATTAACAACGACGGCCTGAACTACGTGCCAACCAACCGCTACGTGCTGTTTGGCCACCACTTTGCCGCTATCGCAGGCGCGGGCCCGCTGGTCGGCCCGGTGCTGGCCGCGCAGATGGGCTACCTGCCGGGAACCCTGTGGCTGCTCGCCGGCGTGGTGCTGGCGGGTGCGGTGCAGGACTTCATGGTGCTGTTTATCTCTTCCCGCCGCAACGGCGCCTCTCTGGGTGAGATGGTCAAAGAAGAGATGGGCCGCGTGCCGGGTACCATCGCCCTGTTCGGCTGCTTCCTGATCATGATCATCATCCTCGCGGTGCTGGCCCTGATCGTGGTGAAAGCGCTGGCCGAAAGCCCGTGGGGCGTGTTCACCGTCTGCTCAACCGTACCGATTGCGCTGTTCATGGGCATCTACATGCGCTTTATCCGTCCGGGCCGCGTGGGTGAAGTGTCGGTGATTGGCATCGTGCTGCTGGTGGCCTCCATCTACTTCGGCGGCGTGATTGCGCACGACCCGTACTGGGGCCCGGCGCTGACCTTCAAAGACACCACCATCACCTTCGCGCTGATCGGCTACGCGTTTATCTCCGCCCTGCTGCCGGTATGGCTGATTCTGGCCCCGCGCGACTACCTCGCCACCTTCCTGAAAAT
>CAMKZP010000417.1 GCA_946477805.1 uncultured Enterobacter sp. | reverse complement strand
TGTAAGTGTCTACCATGTCCCCGAACAAGTGTTCATGATGTCCCCGGACTGTACATGGGGAGAGGGCAGGGGTGAGGGGAAGAAAAATAACGCTCATTAATTTAATATAAATCCTACAATTCTCCCCCTAATATTCTCATAGCATCTACACTGTAATTTCCACGTCATATTCACCTGAATCATTCCGATTCAGGTCAAATTTCCCGATGCTGCAGTAAAAATTTCAGAAAAATTCAACCTACCCTCAGCCCTTTACTCATGGGAAATTCAGCCGTTTCGCTTGCGGCAAAATTCATGCCAGCGCCGTACTCAGGGTTGTCTCAGATTCTGAGTATGTTAGGGTAATGCCAGTTAACTATTTACCATGGTAATCATATCGACATAAACAAATAACAGGATACTCTCTATTGCATGGCAATTAAATTAGAAGTGAAAAATCTTTATAAAGTATTTGGCGAGCATCCACAGCGCGCGTTCAAATATATCGAAAAAGGACTTTCGAAAGAGCAAATTCTGGAAAAAACAGGGCTATCGCTTGGCGTTAAAGACGCCAGTCTGGCCATTGAAGAAGGCGAGATTTTCGTCATCATGGGGTTATCCGGATCGGGTAAATCCACTATGGTTCGCCTTCTCAATCGCCTGATTGAACCCACCCGCGGACAGGTGCTGATTGACGGCGTGGATATCGCCAGAATATCAGACGCAGAGCTTCGCGAGGTGCGCAGAAAGAAGATTGCGATGGTGTTCCAGTCATTCGCACTGATGCCGCACATGACGGTGCTGGATAATACCGCCTTTGGCATGGAATTAGCGGGCGTTGCGCCCGAAGAGCGCAAAGAAAAAGCCCTCGACGCGCTGCGCCAGGTGGGGCTGGAAAATTATGCTCACGGCTATCCGGATGAACTTTCCGGGGGCATGCGTCAGCGCGTGGGATTAGCCCGCGCGTTAGCCATTAATCCGGACATTTTATTAATGGACGAAGCCTTCTCAGCGCTCGATCCGTTAATTCGCACCGAGATGCAGGATGAGCTGGTAAAATTACAGGCCAAACATCAGCGCACCGTGGTCTTTATTTCCCACGATCTGGATGAAGCCATGCGTATTGGCGACCGTATCGCCATTATGCAAAATGGTGAAGTGGTGCAGGTCGGGACGCCGGATGAAATTCTGAATAATCCGGCAAATGATTATGTCCGCACCTTCTTCCGCGGCGTGGATATTAGCCAGGTCTTTAGCGCCAAAGATATTGCCCGTCGTTCCCCGAACGGCATTATCCGCAGAACGCCAGGCTTCGGCCCGCGCTCGGCGCTGAAGCTGCTGCAGGATGAAGACCGTGAATACGGTTATCTGGTTGAACGCGGCAATAAATTTGTTGGCGTTGTCTCCATCGACTCTCTGAAAACCGCCCTTGGCGAAAACCAGGGAATCGATGCGGCGTTAATCGACGCTCCGCTTGCCGTGGACGCCGAAACGCCGCTCAGCGAGCTGCTCTCTCACGTGGGCCAGGCGCCCTGCGCCGTACCGGTGGTGGGTGAGGAACAACAGTACGTCGGCATCATCTCAAAACGGATGTTGCTGCAGGCTTTAGATCGCGAGGGGGCACACAATGGCTGATCAATCTAACCCGTGGGGCACCGCTGAGACAGCGGACAGCGCGGCACAATCCGCCGATGCGTGGGGTTCCACGCCAGCACCCGCCGACGGCGGCGGTACGGCAGACTGGCTCAACAGCGCACCTGCGCCTGCGCCAGAACACTTCAATATTATGGATCCGTTTCACAAGACGCTGATCCCGCTGGACAGCTGGGTCACGGAGGGGATCGACTGGGTGGTCACCCACTTCCGTCCGGTGTTCCAGGGGATCCGCGTGCCGGTGGATTACATTCTCACCGGCTTCCAGCAGCTGATGCTGGGCATGCCTGCGCCGGTCGCCATTATTCTGTTCTCGCTGATTGCCTGGCAGTTCGGCAGCGCGGGCATGGGCATCGCTACGCTTGTCTCGCTGATTGCCATCGGCGCCATTGGCGCATGGTCTCAGGCGATGATCACCCTGGCGCTGGTGCTGACCGCCCTGCTCTTCTGCGTGGTGATTGGCCTGCCGGTGGGGATTTGGCTGGCGCGCAGCCCGCGGGCGGCGAAGATCGTTCGTCCCCTGCTGGATGCGATGCAGACCACCCCGGCGTTTGTTTACCTCGTGCCTATCGTCATGCTGTTCGGTATCGGCAACGTGCCGGGCGTGGTGGTGACCATTATCTTTGCCCTGCCGCCGATTATCCGTCTGACCATTCTGGGGATTAACCAGGTGCCTGCGGATCTTATCGAAGCGTCACGCTCGTTCGGCGCCAGCCCGCGCCAGATGCTGTTTAAGGTTCAGCTTCCGCTGGCGATGCCAACCATTATGGCCGGGGTTAACCAGACGCTGATGCTGGCTCTGTCGATGGTGGTGATCGCCTCGATGATCGCCGTTGGCGGCCTGGGCCAGATGGTGCTGCGCGGTATTGGCCGTCTCGACATGGGGCTGGCAACCGTCGGCGGCGTAGGCATCGTGATCCTCGCTATTATTCTTGACCGCCTCACGCAGGCCGTCGGTCGTGATTCGCGCAGTCGCGGCAACCGTCGCTGGTATTCCACCGGCCCCGTCGGGTTACTCACCCGCCCTTTCACGAAATCAAAATAAGGAACAACGATGCGACATAACGTACTTTTTGCCACAGCGTTTGCGACCCTTGTCTCCACCAGCGCGTTTGCCGCCGATCTGCCGGGCAAAGGCATTACCGTGCAGCCGGTTCAGAGCACCATTTCGGAAGAGTCTTTCCAGACCCTGATCGTCAGCCGCGCGCTGGAAAAGCTCGGCTATACGGTGAATACCGCCAGCGAAGTGGATTACAACGTGGGCTACACGTCGATTGCCTCCGGTGATGCGACCTTTACCGCCGTCAACTGGCAGCCGCTGCACGACGATATGTATGCCGCCGCCGGGGGAGATAAGAAATTCTACCGCGAAGGCACCTTCGTTACCGGCGCGGCCCAGGGTTATCTGATTGATAAGAAAACCGCAGACCAGTATCACATCACCAATATCGAACAGCTGAAAGACCCGAAGATCGCGAAACTGTTCGACACCAACGGCGACGGTAAAGCCGACATGATGGGCTGCTCGCCGGGCTGGGGCTGTGAAGCGGTGATTAACCACCAGAACAAAGCCTTCGATCTGGCGAAGACCGTGGACGTGAGCCACGGCAACTACTCCGCGATGATGGCCGATACCATTGCCCGCTTTAAAGAAGGCAAACCGGTTATCTACTACACCTGGACGCCGTACTGGGTGAGCGACGTGCTGAAGCCGGGTAAAGACGTGGTGTGGCTGCAGGTGCCGTTCTCCTCTCTGCCGGGCGAGCAGAAGGATATCGACACCAAACTGCCGAACGGCATGAACTACGGCTTCCCGGTAAACACTATGCATATTGTGGCCAACAAGGCCTGGGCGGAGCAAAACCCGGCCGCGGCGAAGCTGTTCTCGGTGATGAAGCTGCCGCTGGCGGACATCAACGCCCAGAACGCCATGATGCATGACGGCAAATCCTCCGAAGCGGACGTGAAAGGCCACGTTGACGGCTGGATCAAGGCCCACCAGCAGCAGTTTGACGGCTGGGTGAAAGCGGCGCTTGAGGCGCAGAAGTAAGCCTTTACACCCCTCACCCTAGCCCTCTCCCCATAGACGTTATACACCCTCTCCCCTTTGGGGTGTACAGTCCGGGGACATCATGAACACTTGTTCGGGGACATGGTAGACAC
>CAMKZP010000416.1 GCA_946477805.1 uncultured Enterobacter sp. | reverse complement strand
GTTTATCGTGCCGTGGTTTATGCTGCTCAATACCGGCACGACCTGGGGCATTGTTCTTGCCACGGTCATCGCCTTTGGCGTGCTGTGGGCGCCCGTCACGGCGGTTCTCGGCACCCTGTGCTCTGAAATTTTCAGCGCCAACGTTCGCTATACGGGCATCACGCTGGGCTATCAGCTGGGGGCCGCGCTGGCGGGCGGTACCGCGCCGCTTATCGCCACGGGCTTGCTGGCGAAATACGATGGTAACTGGGTGCCGGTGGCGTGGTACCTGGCGGTAACGGTAATCATCTCGCTGATTGCCATTTTCTGCGCCAGCCGCGTGAAGCGGGGATCGGCCATTCAGGCCCAGCCAAACGAAGTGTGATCCTGCCGCGGCCCCTATTCGGGCCGCTCTTTTTCCATTTATGCCCTCTAAAGGTTTGCGTAACGTGTAATAATCATATTCACTTGAATTATGATTTGCGTCAGACGTAGAATCATTAGCCCGCTCACTATTCAACTTTTTTTGCTAAGGTAAACGACGTTATGCGCCTGCCCCAACGCGACCCGTATGCTCCTCGCGAGTGGCAGCCACATGAGAAACCCGCCCTGCTGGGTTCACCCTCTACGCCGGAACACCCCACGCCAAAGCGGATCGCCTACGGCCTCGTCGGGCTGCTGGTGTGCCTCACAGGGGCGCTGGGCAATGCGGTCGTGACCGCCAATCTGCAAAACCTTCAGGGCACCTTCGGCGCCTGGTCGACGGAGATTGCCTGGCTGCCGGCCGTGTATGTGATGACCAACGTCTCCATCAACCTGCTGCTGGTGAAATTCCGCCAGCAGTACGGGCTGCGCGCCTTTACCGAAGGGTTCCTGGTGCTCTACGTGCTGGTCACCTTCTTCCACCTGTTCGTGAACGATCTCAGCTCGGCGCTGATGGTGCGCGCCGCGCACGGCATGGTGGCCGCCGCGCTGAGTTCGCTCGGCATCTATTATCAGATCCAGGCCTGGCCCGCGAAGCACCGGCTGAAAGCGCTGACCATCGGCATTACCGGCTCGTCGCTGGCGATCCCCATCGCCCGGCTGTTTTCCACCGAGCTGCTCCAGCTTGACGAATGGCGCGGGCTCTACTTTTTCGAACTGGGCCTCGCGCTTATCTCACTGGCCTGCGTGATGGTGCTCAAGCTGCCGCCGGGCGACCGCCGTAAGGTCTTTGAGAAGAAAGACTTCATCACCTTCTTTCTGCTGGCGCCGGGGATGGCGCTGCTGTGCGCCGTGCTCTCCCTGGGCCGCCTGGACTGGTGGTTTGAAGCGCCGTGGATCGGCTGGTCGCTTTCGCTTTCGCTGGTACTGATTGTCAGCGCGATCGTGTTTGAGCATAACCGCAGCAACCCGCTGCTGAACACCCGCTGGCTGTCGAGCGGCAGTATCGTGCGCCTGGGGCTGATTATGCTGCTGATCCGCATCGTGCTGGCGGAACAGAACACCGGCGTCATCGGCTGGCTGCAGTACGTCGGCCTGCAAAACGAGCAGATGACCCACCTGGCATGGTCTATTTTTGCCGGCATTGCCTGCGGGATCGTCGCCAGCTGCCTGACGATTAAACCCACCAGGCTCGCCTGGCCGATTATCACCTCGCTGGTGCTGATGATAGTGGCCTCGCTGCTCGACAGCCGCTCAACCAACCTGACCCGCCCGGATCAGCTGATGTTGAGCCAGTTCCTGCTGGGCTTCGGCAGCGCCTTTTTCCTCGCCCCGGCGATGCTGGCCGCCATCGGCGGCGTGATCGCCGAGCCGCGCAACCTGGTGAGCTTCTCGGTGATGTTTGGCATGAGCCAGAACATCGGTGGCCTGCTCGGCTCGGCGATCCTCGGCACGTTTCAGACCTGGCGCGAGAAGTACCACTCCAGCCTGCTGGCCGACCAGCTCACCACGCTAAACCCTCTGGTGAACGAGCGCATTCAGGCCTATACCCAGCTGTACCAAAGCCTGATCGGCGACAGCGCCCTGCTGGGCACGCAGGCCATCACCCAGCTGCAAACGGTCGCAACCCTTGAGGCAAACATTCTGGCTTACAACGATACTTACCTGCTGACGGCGAGCATCGCTGCCGCCACGCTGGTCTGGATTTTATGGCGCTTGCTGCGCCTGCGCATAACTGCCCGTATGGCCCTGAAGCACGCCACCGGCAACAGGTAATTGAAATATCTCTGGAGATTGTATGAGTCAGCAGGATGCCGCCAAAGAGCAGGCCAACACACGCAAAAATGTGCGCATTGTTTCCGTTTTCACCGCCGCGGCGATAGGTATTGTCGGGGTACTGGTGATCCTCTACGCCTGGCAGCTTCCCCCGTTTACCCGCCACGCGCAGTTTACGGATAACGCCTACGTGCGCGGCCAGACCACGTTTATCAGCCCGCAGGTGAACGGGTACATCACTGAGGTGAATGTTCAGGATTTCGTGCAGGTTAAAAAAGGGGACGTGCTCTTTCAGATAGACGACCGCATCTATCGCCAGCGCGTCCACCAGGCCGAGGCGCAGCTGGCGATGAAAAGAGCCGCGCTCAATAACAACCTGCAGCAGCGCAAGAGCGCGGAAGCGACCATCGCCAAAAACGAGGCGCTGCTGAAAAACGCCCGCGCCCAGAACCTGAAAAGCCAGGCGGACCTCAGGCGCGTGAAGGAGCTGACGGCAGACGGTTCCCTCTCCGTTCGCGAGCGCGACGCGGCGCTGGCGAGCGCCGCCCAGGGCAGCGCCGACATCGACCAGGCCAAAGCGTCGCTTGAGATGTCGCGCCAGGATCTGCAGACCGTTATCGTCAACCGCGGGTCGCTGGAGGCGGACGTCGACAACGCCAAAGCCGCGCTGGAGCTGGCGCAAATCGACCTGCAAAACACCCGCATTATCGCCCCGCGCGACGGCCAGCTCGGGCAGATTGCCGTGCGTCTTGGGGCCTACGTCACCGCCGGGACGCACCTCACCACGCTGGTCCCGCCGCAGCACTGGGTGATTGCCAATATTAAAGAGACGCAGCTGGCGAATTTACGCGTCGGGCAGCCGGTTAAATTCACCGTCGATGCGCTAAACGATAAGGCCTATCAGGGCCGCGTGGAGAGCATCTCCCCGGCGACGGGCGTCGAGTTCAGCGCGATTACCCCGGATAACGCTACCGGCAACTTTGTCAAAATCGCGCAGCGTATTCCGGTGCGTATCGAGGTACTCGGCAAACCTGAAGAGTCTGCCCTGCTGCGCCCGGGCATGTCGGTGCAGGTGACGATTGATACGCGGGAGGAGAAGCCATGATCCTTCGCCCGGTCGCGGCCCTGCTGACGGCAATTTTGCTGGCCGGCTGCCAGTCGGTAGACGTTGAACCCGCTCAACCGTCACTGCAAATCCCGGCGCAGTGGCGCGCCGCGTCGGGGCCGACCAGCCCTGCAGAACAGCGCTGGTGGCGTAACTTTCACGATAACCACCTGAACCGCTATGTGGATCTGGCGCTTAAAAACAACAGCGACGTGCTGATTGCCCGCGAGCGGATCAATGAGTATCAGGCACGGGTCTACGCGGCCGACGGCAGCCTGTTTCCGTCGCTCGATGCGGGCGTCACCGGCACGCGCGCCCGCGCGCAGTCTGCCGCCACGGGGCTACCCGTCTACAGTACCTTGTACAAAGGCAGCCTGACGGCGAGCTACGACGTTGATATCTGGGGCGTGAACCGCAGCACGGCCAACGCCGCCGACGCGTCGCTGGCGGCGCAAAAAGCCGCGGCCGCGGCGGCGGATTTGACGGTTGCTTCTTCCGTTGCGTCGGGCTACG
>CAMKZP010000415.1 GCA_946477805.1 uncultured Enterobacter sp. | reverse complement strand
GAGCCTAACAGCAGGGAACCGCGCAGGCGCGGCGAGCACAGATGACGTAAAGACATAACAATTCCTTTTTATAAGAGGGGTGTACTGCTGACATTGCTTCCGCCTGGCAACGTCGTGGCGCTGCCGTTATCGAATGAGAATAGTAATCATTAATCAGGTGAATGTGGAGTTTTTCTTTCCTCTCGCCCCTTTCATTAACGCAATGTGCGGTTATAGTTTTCAAAACATTTACAAAAGATTTAACATGCATGCACATGTTCCATTTGGTTCGTTTATCTTTCACAACCGGTTTTACTCATGAAAATCATTTCTGCCCGTAAGGCGACTCTTCCGCTGCTGCTGGTTCCCGTCACCTTTGCCCCGTTCTTCGCAACGGGCGCAGAGGAACAGACCATGATCGTCAGCGCTACACCGCAAACCGTTTCAGAGCTGGATACGCCAGCGGCCGTTAGCGTGGTAAACGGCGATGATATGCGCCAGGCCGCGCCGCGTATTAACCTGTCTGAATCCCTTGGCAGCGTGCCCGGCCTGCAAATTCAGAACCGGCAGAACTATGCCCAGGATCTGCAGCTCTCCATGCGCGGGTTTGGCGCGCGCTCCACCTTCGGCGTGCGGGGTATTCGCATGTACGTGGACGGCATTCCCGCCACCATGCCGGACGGTCAGGGCCAGACGTCAAACATCGACCTCAGCAGCATCGACAGCGTCGAAGTGCTGCGCGGGCCCTTCTCTGCCCTGTACGGCAACGCATCGGGCGGCGTAATTAATATCAACACCCAAACCGGGCAACAGCCGCCAACCCTTGAAGCCAGCAGCTACTATGGCAGCTACGGCACCTGGCGCTACGGGATGAAGGCCACCGGCGCAATGGGCGACGGCACCCACGCGGGCGACGTGGACTACACCGTCTCCACCACCCGCTTCACCACCAAAGGCTACCGCGACCACAGCGGCGCGCGTAAAAATCTCGCCAACGCCAAACTGGGCGTGCGCATTGATGACGTCAGCAAGCTGACGCTGATCTTCAACAGCGTGGACATGAAGGCTAACGATCCGGGCGGGCTGGACTACCAGGAGTGGCGGGACAATCCGCGCCAGTCTCCGCGCGGCGACCAGTACAACACGCGCAAGACCATCAAGCAGACCCAGGCGGGGCTGCGCTATGAGCGCCAGCTGAGCGAGCAGGATGACCTCAGCGTAATGATGTACGCCGGCGAGCGCGAAATGACGCAGTATCAGTCCATTCCGTATCAGCCGCAGCTGAAGCCGACCCACTCCGGCGGGGTGATTGATATGCAGCGCCATTATCAGGGGATCGATACCCGCTGGACGCACCGGGGCGAACTGCTGGTACCCGTCACCTTCACCACCGGGCTCAACTACGAAAATATGAGCGAAGATCGTCGCGGATACGAGAACTTCGTGATGAGCAGCGGCGTGCCGGACTACGGCGTCAAGGGTGATAAGCGCCGCAACGAGCGCAATCTGATGTGGAACGTCGATCCCTATCTGCAGACCAGCTGGCAGCTCACGCAGAAGCTGTCCATTGATGCAGGCGTTCGCTACAGCTCCGTGTGGTTTGACTCCAACGATCGTTACGTTACGCCGGGTAACGGCGACGACAGCGGCGAGGCGAGCTATCACAAATGGCTGCCTGCAGGCTCTGTTAAATACGCGGTGACCGACGCATGGAACCTCTACGCGGCGGCGGGTCGCGGTTTTGAAACGCCGACCATCAACGAGCTCTCCTACCGTTCCGATGACAAAGGCGGGCTGAATATTGGCCTTGAGCCGTCAACGAACACGACCTGGGAAGTGGGCAGCAAAACGCGCGTCGGCAACGGCCTGCTGACGGCGGCCCTGTTCCGTACCGATACCGACAACGAGATCGTGACGGACGCAAGTTCGGGCGGCCGTACCAGCTATAAAAACGCCGGTAAAACCCGTCGTCAGGGCGTTGAGGTTTCTCTCGATCAGCAGTTTGCCGAAAACTGGAAGCTGAAGATGGCGTGGACCTATCTGGACGCGACCTACCGCACTAACGTGTGCGGTGACGCTGACTGCAACGGCAACCGGATGCCGGGCATTGCCCGCAACATGGGCTACGCCTCGTTTGGCTGGCAGCCGGAGGAAGGCTGGTACGCAGGAACGGACGTGCGCTACATGAGCGATATCATGGCGGACGATGAAAACACCGCGAAGGCGCCCTCTTACACGCTGGTTGGCCTGAACACCGGGTATAAATTCAGCTACGGCAACTGGGGAATGGACGTCTTTGGCCGCGTCGATAACCTGTTCGACAAAGAGTACGTTGGCTCAGTGATTGTGAACGAATCTAACGGGCGCTATTACGAGCCTGCACCGGGCCGTAACTACGGCGTGGGGCTGTCGGTCTCTTATCGTTTTGAGTAGCCGAAGTGAAGTCGCGGGGCTGTTTAGATTTTCGGCAGAAAGAACCGCTATTTCATAGCAGGCTGGCTTTATCCTTCATAAAAAAATGAAATATCGTTCCTGATGTGTTTCGCATCAGGAACTCATTCATCAAATCTATTTTTGAAAATATAAGATGCGCGTGGTTCTTAATAATCCCTCAGCTAAAATATTGCCGTTGTAAAAGTATATTGGCCTCATCAATGGCTTTGTCTATCGCCTTCTGGCTGGCGGCGACGTCCCTTCGCTCAAGCGCTGAAAGCAGGTCTGCGTAATGGTAGGTTTCCACGGGAACATCCTTTAGCTCTTCATGCAGATAATTGATGCACGGGCCAATGCGCACCCAAAGCTGCTCAATTAGCGCGCTGAGCGTCGGCATTTCTGCATACTCATAGAGCGTAAAGCGAAACACCCGGTTGGCGTACAGCGCCTGCTGAACGTCCCCTTTCTGCATCGCCTGGTGGAAGCTGTCGGAGAGCGTGCGTAGCGCGCTGAGTTTGGTATCAGACATATTCGAGCAGGCCGCAGCAACCGCCATCGGTTCAAGCTGTTTTCGGATAGCGTTAATTTCGTTATAGCGATCCAGCGTAACTTCGGGCACCAGAAACGCCTGCGCGGGCGTAGCGTGGAGCGCGCCCGCGGAGACCAGCCGCAGAAGCGCTTCACGTACTGGCGTAATGCTGGTGCCTAATTTATCCGCAATCTCTTTGGTGATCAGCCGGGCGCCGGGCTTGAGTGAGCCGGTAATTAAGGCTCCTTTCAGGCTAATCTCAACTTGCATAGTAAGACTGATTCTTTGCGCTTTTTGTAAATGATCCAAATCAAGCATGTTCAATTCCCATAACAAAAACATTATGCTTTTTTAAGCGTCAGTTAAAAAAATGACGCGGCTTCGATAAATCCTGTATCGCATGCCTGGTGGTGGGAAGTGCGTATTAAACGCCAAATAGTACAAAATTGGTTTTTTATTGCTCACTCGCCCATCAGCATTGACGAAGCGGCAAGCTATGCTGGTTTAATTAAAGACAATATATCGTATCTTCACAAATAATTATGGCGGGAAAACCCCGCCATAACCGTTTTTAAACGTTATCCGCCCCGACGCGTATCACGACTTTGCCGAAATTTTTGCCTTCGAGAAGGCCGATGAGCGCTTGCGGCGCATTCTCCAGCCCCTCGGTGACCTGCTCGCGGTAGTGGATTTTGCCCTCCTGCACCCAGCGGCCCATCTCTTCCTGGAACTCGCTGATGCGGTGCCCGTAGTCCTGCCCGATGATGAACCCCTGCATACGGATACGTTTCTTGAGCAGAGTCGCCATCAGCAGCGGCAGGCGATCCGGGCCGTCCGGCAACCCGGTGGCGTTGTAGCCGCTCACCAGCC
>CAMKZP010000414.1 GCA_946477805.1 uncultured Enterobacter sp. | reverse complement strand
GGTAAGCTATGTTCATCCCCGGGCGCAGCGTCAGGCGAAGACGCGGATCGTCGCGCAGAATCGTCAGCTGGCTGGCGGCAGGCCAGGCCAGCACGTCGCACTCGCCGGTTAAGAGCTTAGACAGGCGGCCGGTGCCGCCAGAGCCTAAATCGACCACCACCTGCGGCATCAGCGGCCTGCCGCGCCAGAAGCCTTCGTGGCGCTGCAGGCGAATGTATTGCCCGGAACGGTACTCCGCCATCTGGAACGGCCCGGTGCCGACAGGCTGTCTGTCGAGCATCTCCTGACGATCCTTTTGGGTGAGCTGCGCCGCGTATTCCGCAGACATAACGGACGCATAGTGCGTTGCCAGGTGCCACAGGAAAGAGGCGTCCGGGCGCTTCAGACTGAACTCAACCGTGCGGTTATCCAGCTTACGCACGCTTTTAACGGTGTCGGCAAACTGCAGGCTGTCGAAATAGGGGAAGCTTCCGCCGTTGACGTTATGCCACGGGTGGTTACGGTTAAATATGCGCTGGAAGGTAAAGACCACGTCATCCGCGTTGAGCTTGCGCGTAGGGGTAAACCACGGCGTGTGCTGGAAGGCGACATCGTCGCGAAGGCGGAAACGGTAGGTTGCGCCGTTATCCAGAACCTCCCAGCTTTCCGCAAGCTCGGGCACCAGTCGGTAGGTATAAGGGTCAACATCAAGCAGGCGATCGTAAAGCTGAGCGGCGAGCGTATCGACGATCAGGCCGCTGCCCGCCTTCTGCGGGTTAAACGTATCAACTTGCCCGCTGACGCAATAGACGAAGCCGCTATCGCGAATATCAGGGGGCGCAGCGCGTTCAGGCGCAGCAGAAGCCAGGCTGCTGAACAGGCCAAGCGCAAACAGGGACGATAAAACCAGACGCATAGTTTTTAAGGTTTTTAGGTTCGATCTGCAAAGTGTATCGCACTTACGCCTGCTTCGTAAAAATGTCTGCGGGTAACTGCCGATAATGTCAGCGCATTTGATGTTTTTTGAGCAATGCCCTCAGCTGATGGTAGGTCAGGCCCAGCAGTTCAGCCGCCTGTTTCTGGTTGTACTTCGCCTGTTTCAGGCTTTGTTCCAGCAACCGCTGCTCCTGAAGGTGCTGGAACTGACGCAAATCAAGCGGCAGGGCGGGGGTATCCGCTATCTCATCCGGTGCGGCAGCCGGTTTACGATCGCGCTGGAAAGGATCGAGAATAATGGTGTCGAGGGCGATATCGCTCCTGCCGTGGCGATAAACCGAGCGCTCCACCACGTTTTTCAGCTCACGAATGTTCCCCGGCCAGTGCCAGGCGAGCAGGGTATCCGTCGCGCGATCGCTGAACCCTGGAAACAGGGGCAGTCCCAGCTCGCGGCACATCTGAATGGCGAACTGTTCTGCCAGCAGCATGATATCGCTGCGGCGCTCGCGCAGCGGCGGGAGCTGCACAACGTCGAACGCGAGCCTGTCGAGCAGATCGGCGCGGAACTTATTCTCCGCCACCCGCTCCGGCAGGTTTTCGTTCGTGGCGCACACCAGGCGCACGTTTACCTGCAGCGGCTGGCTGCCGCCCACGCGCTCCAGCTCGCCATACTCAATGACGCGCAGCAATTTTTCCTGCACCAGCATCGGCGCGGTTGCCAGTTCATCAAGGAACAGCGTGCCGCCGTCGGCGCGCTCGAAGCGGCCCGGATGGCGTTTTTGCGCACCGGTAAATGCGCCCGCCTCATGGCCGAACAGCTCGGTGTCGAGGAGATTTTCATTCAGCGCCGCGCAGTTAAGCGAGATAAAGGGGCCGTCCCAACGACCGGATAAATAGTGAAGGCGGTTAGCGATCAGCTCCTTCCCGGTGCCACGCTCGCCGATAATCAGCACCGGCTTGTTGAGCGGGGCCAGGCGGGAAACCTGCTCAAGCACCTCAAGAAAGCTGTTTGCTTCGCCGAGTAAATTGTCTTTGTATCCAGCCATGATGAAATTAACCACTCCTTAGTGATATTGACCAGTAGAGAATAGTTAGCGGATGGCTATAAATCAACCACAGCAAGTAAAATCAATAAGATAAAAAGTTGGCATGGGATTTGTATTATCTGTACAGCAGGGCATCGCCCGATAACAGAAATGTGAGGATTGAATTATGGGTATTTTTTCTCGTTTTGCCGACATCGTGAACGCCAACATCAACTCGCTGCTGGAGAAAGCGGAAGATCCGCAGAAGCTGGTGCGTCTGATGATTCAGGAAATGGAAGATACGCTGGTTGAGGTCCGCTCTACCTCCGCCCGCGCGCTGGCTGAGAAAAAGCAGTTAACGCGTCGTATCGAGCAGGCCAACGCGCAGCTCAACGAATGGCAGGAAAAGGCCGAACTGGCGCTGCGTAAAGATAAAGACGATCTGGCCCGCGCGGCGCTGATTGAAAAACAGAAGCTCGTGGATTTGGTCGCGACCCTGGAACATGAAGTGACGCTCGTGGACGACACGCTGTCTCGTATGAAAAAAGAGATCGGCGAGCTGGAAAACAAGCTCAGCGAAACCCGCGCGCGTCAGCAGGCGCTGGCGCTTCGCCACCAGGCGGCAAGCTCTTCGCGCGACGTTCGCCGTCAGCTCGACAGCGGCAAGCTGGATGAAGCGATGGCGCGTTTTGAATCCTTCGAGCGCCGCATCGACCATATGGAAGCCGAAGCGGAAAGCCACAGCATCGGGAAGCAGAAAACGCTGGATCAGCAGTTTGCTGATTTGAAAGCAGACGATGAAATCAGCGAGCAGCTGGCCGCGCTAAAAGCCAAAATGAAACAAGACAACCAATAATAATTCAGGCGGCACCCGAGCGTGCCGCCACTCAACGTAAGACAAGGAGTACACATGAGCGCGCTTTTTCTGGCTATTCCCCTGACCATTTTCGTGCTGTTTGTCCTGCCGATTTGGTTATGGCTGCACTACAGTAATCGTTCTTCGCGCGGTGATCTGTCACAGAGCGAACAACAGCGCCTGGTACAGCTGTCCGATGAGGCGAATAAAATGCGCGAACGTATTCAGGCGCTGGAAGCTATCCTGGATGCGGAACACCCGAACTGGAGGGATCGTTAATGGCTGGACTCAACCTGAATAAAAAACTGTGGCGGATCCCTCAGCAGGGGATGGTGCGCGGTGTTTGCGCCGGGCTGGCACATTACCTGGACGTACCGGTAAAGCTGGTGCGCGTCGTGACCGTGCTGTCCATTTTCTTCGGTCTGGCGTTTATCACCCTGGTGGCCTACATCATTTTGTCATTCGTCCTTGACCCCATGCCGGAAGGTGAACTTAACGCAGAAGGCGCACCGACCAGCAGCGAGTTGCTGAATAACGTCGATGCGCAGCTGGCCGCAGGTGAGAAACGGCTGCGCGAAATGGAACGTTACGTCACGTCTGATACCTTTACGCTGAGAAGCCGTTTTCGTCAGCTTTAAGAGAGAGCAAACATGAAGCAAAACTGGCAACAGGCCGGTCAGAAGGTAAAACCCGGCCTGAAAATCGCAGGTAAACTGGTCCTGCTGACCGCGTTACGTTTTGGCCCGGCGGGTGTGGCGGGCTGGGCGATCAAATCTGTTGCCCGTAAGCCAGTCAGAATGCTGCTGGCCGTGGCGCTGGAACCCATGCTGCAAAAACTGGCAAAACGCGTCTCCCGCCGCTACTTCTCCTGATAAACCCCGCTTTTGCGAGCCCTCTTTTTTTTGAAGGAGGGCTCGCTGCATTATTCCTCTCTTACCGTCATTTTCACCGATTCTTTGCAGCAGCTCACATAAATGCCGCGTGGTGTTTTCAGTACGCGACTTTCTACCCCCAGGTCCGTTGACAGATAT
>CAMKZP010000413.1 GCA_946477805.1 uncultured Enterobacter sp. | reverse complement strand
ACGGTCAGGCTGGCCCGGCTGTCCCGTAAATCTAAGCCGATGCGCAGCGTCGTTTCGCTGTAGCGCAGGGCGTTGTTGATCAGGTTATCCAGCACGCGCTCCATCAGGCGCATATCCAGCGCCCCGTAGTCGCCGGGAGTCACGGCCGTTAACAGCGCGCGCTGCGGGTTGAGGCTCTGCACGTCATCAATATGGGCCTGCAGCCAGCCGGGCAGGTCAGGCGTGCTGAGGTGAAGCTCGTTTTGCGGACGGTCGAGGCGCGCGTAGGTCAGCAGCTCTTCGATAAGCGCTTCCAGCTGGCCGATATCCCGATTCAGCGCCAGACGCTCCGCCTCGGCGAGGTTTTCGCTCATCTCCAGCCGATAGCGCAGGCGCACCAGCGGGGTACGCAGCTCGTGGGCAATCCCGTCGATGAGCTGTTTTTTACTCGCAATCAGCGCGTTGATGTTATCTGCCATCTGGTTAAAGGCGATGCCGAGGCGTTCAAAGCTGGAGCCGCTGTCAAAATGGATCCGCTCGGCCAGATGCCCCTCGCCAAAGCGCTGGGCGGCGGATTCCAGCTTCAGCATGTCCTGCCAGTGCGGGCGCATCCAGATAAACACCGGGAAGGCTAGCGAGATGGCGATGAACGCCAGCAGGGCGAGATCCAGCAGGCGCATTTGATGCAGATAATAAAGATAGGGCACCGGCCCGACCGCCAGAACATAGTGGCTGCGCGGAATGCGCTGAATAAAGGTGTATTTCTCGTCCAGCGCGACGATATCGCCATCGCGCAGGCGCTGCTGGGTGACGGCGTCTAAATCGAAATCTTTCAGCGGCTCAATGCGCAGGTCGAACGACAGGTTTAGATCCAGCTCTTTTAAGGTGCGCGCCCAGTCGTGCGGGGGAATTTCACGCAGCTCGCTGCGCATCAGGTAGAGGGAGCTTTTCATCAGGTCGTCCAGCGACTGTCGCCCCGCGCGTTCGGCGGTGAACTTATAGACCAGCCCGACCAGCATGGTCATCACCAGAAAGCAGACAAACAGCAGAAGATAAAACTGCACAAACAGCTTTTTCATGAAGTATCACCGAAATGAAGGTATTTACGATCCTGCCGAGGCCCATCCCGCCCCCCGGCAACGCCGATCATACCTACATTGCATGCGTCCTGCTTTTAATTTTAGCGATGAACATTTCCGTAGTGGATAACCCTTCCGCAACCTCCTTATCAATGATGGTGTTTCCGAATTCATTAATTAAATCAAGAAGTAATTCGTAAGCCTGGATCAGTTCCAGCAGGCTCGTGAGCGTTTTTTGGTCGGCTTTTGAGGGGGATGGCTGGTTAACGGTGGCCTGGTTAACAATCCATTCGAGGTTGGTTTTGATCGCTTCTACTTCAGCGTAGCTATACATATGTCATTGGCTTAAATCCTCATATCAAGATTTTGTGCAGATAAATGGCCATGACTGCATCCAGTGAAGTCATTTCGGGCGCGGTGAAACACGGTTGAAGGGGCGGCTGAGCCGGGAAGGGTAAGCGCGAGAAGCCGCGCCTTTATGCTGGCGCGACTGCCGGGACGCCCCCCTGAGAACGATCGGGAGGCGTTAGATACAATTATGCAACATTTTATTCTTTTAGCAAGGAGGATGTTGCGCAATCAGGTTTCCCAGGCGTGCGGCGCAAACAGATAGCCCTTGTTACGCACGGTTTTGATGCGGTAGGGCTCGGTGGCGTTATCCAGCAGCTTTTTGCGCAGGCGCGAAATGGCCACGTCTACGCTGCGGTCCATCCCGTCGTAGCTGACGCCGCGCAGGTTTTTCAGCAGGGCGTCGCGGTCCATAATCTGCCCGGCGTGCGTGGCCAGCTCCCACAGCAGGTCGAAGTCTGCCGTTGAGAGCGCGATAAGCTCGCCGGAAAGCAGCACCTGACGGTTGATGGGATCGATGGAGAGGGTGCCAAAGCGCATTGCTTTATGCGGCGTAAGCGACGGTGCGGGCGTTTCCCGCTCGCTGCTGGCGCGCTGGCGCAGGTGAAGGCGCAGACGGGCCAGCAGCACCGCGGGGGGCGTCGTTTTCAGGATATAGTCGTTGGCACCCATTTCCAGGGACAGAATATGGTTCATGTCGCTGTCCAGAGAGGTCAGCAGAACGATAGGGCCGTCCCAGCGGGCGCGCAGGTCACGGCACAGCGTCATCCCGTCCTTGCCGGGCAGCATGATGTCGAGCAGCACCAGGTCAGGGTTTTCGCGCGACACCACCTCTTCGGCGCGATCGCCGCGAGGTTCAACAATGACGTCCATATCATGTTTACCCAGATAGGCGGCGATCAGCTGGCCGACTTCGGGTTCATCCTCTACATAAACAATCTTATTCATACAACGTCTGTAATCGCGAAAAAAATCAACATACACCGCGCAACCTTAACCTTCCATTAATCTTTCTAAATTAACCTCAGTTCCGTTATTCTGCTGCATATTGTTACTTGATTGTTATGGGAAAAAACATGGGGCTGGTGATTAAAGCCGCGCTGGGTGCGCTGGTGGTGGTGCTGATTGGGGTTCTGGCGAAAACGAAAAATTACTACATTGCCGGGTTGATCCCCCTGTTCCCGACGTTTGCGCTTATTGCGCACTACATCGTGGCGTCTGAACGCGGAACCGAAGCGTTACGCGCCACGATTGTCTTTGGCATGTGGTCCATCATTCCCTATTTTCTCTACCTGCTGTCGCTGTGGTATTTCACCGGTTTTCTGCGCCTTCCCCTGGCGCTGGGCGGGGCGGTAGCCTGCTGGAGCCTCAGCGCGTGGGTACTGATCGTCTTCTGGAGCCGCTTTCACTAGCGCAGCGGGCGTCCGCCGTCCACCGCGAAGGTTCTGCCGGTGACGTAACAGCTGGTCAGCAGGTAGTCGATCAGGTCGATCACCTCTTTTTCCCCAGGGGCGATTTTCATCAGCGATTTATTCAACGCCTTTTGCCGGTATTCGGCGTCATCCCCCTCGTTGAATAAAATCATCGCCGGGGCGATGGCGTTCACTTTGTCTTCCGGCGCCAGCTTGCGGGCAAACGAGCGCGTCATGTTGTCCAGCGCCGCTTTGCTCGCGGCGTAGGCGATATGCTTGTCGCTTCCGCGCTCCACCACATAATCGGTGAAGTGGATAATGTCGCCTGCGGCATGGCCGTGGCCGCGCAGCAGATCCTGCAGGGCATGGTTAAGCAGGTAGGGGGCGTTAACGTGGATCTGCATCATGCAGGAGAGCGTGTCGCTGAGCGAGGTATCGGGCGTTTCTGCCTGCCAGGCGCTGGCGTTGTGGATAATGGCGCGCAGCGCCGGGGCGGTGGACTTCACCTGTTCGGCAAAGGCGAGAATACCCTCATCGGTAGAGAAATCTGCCTGAATGCACACCGCGCCGGCTTTTTTCAGACCCTCAATGGAAGGGTAGTCATTGCGGTAGCTGACGATCACGGGCTGGTGAAGGTTTAGAAAGTGATGGGCGAGGGCGAGGCCAATGCGACGGCCTGCGCCCGTAATCAGTATGGGTCTTTGCTGTGCGTGTCCCATCGTATTTTCCTTTTCAGTTAAACAATGGGACAGGCGGCGCTACCCCATTAACATCCACGTTGCCGGCACGGCGGCCGCTAAAAGCAGCCCAATTAATGCCATCTCACGGCGCTTGAGTGCGTTGTCCAGCTGATGCGTGCGGCGGGCATAGATAAACACCAGCAGGCCCGGGGCATACAGCACCACCGACAGCAGCAGGTGCATAGGCCCGGAAGCATACAACAACCACAGACCGTAAATACAGGCCCCCACGCCTACAGCATAGTGCGCCGGACGGGTCGCTACCTTTAACAGATACG
>CAMKZP010000412.1 GCA_946477805.1 uncultured Enterobacter sp. | reverse complement strand
GCGCGAAGCTTAGGCCACAGCCGGTGAAACTCTGCCTGGGCGTGGCAGGCAGAGTTTCACCGGCTGTGGCCTAAGCTTCGCGCCAGCGGGTGCAGCGACGCCGCGCTTTACCCGCTGACGGAATGGCAGAGGGCGCTGAGCGCGTATCATGAAGCCGGAAGAACCGGCAAGCCCGTGCTGGCGATGGGAGACTAGAGGTGATCCATATCGCTCAGCAGTACGGCGATACTCTGTCCTCCCGCCGTTTGCTCCAGGCCAATCTTCACAATAATGGTCAGCGGAACGGAAAGCAGCATGCCAACCGGGCCGAGCAGCCAGCCCCAGAAGATCAGCGACAGGAACACGACGAGGGTCGAGAGGCCCAGCCCGCGCCCCATCATGCGCGGCTCAAGGATGTTGCCGAATACGAGGTTTATGGCCAAATAGCCTGCCAGCAACACCAGCGCGTCGTACAGCCCGCTGAAGACCAGGACCTGAAGGATCGGCGGGATCGCCGCCAGCACCGAACCGATATTGGGAATATAGTTCAGGGCAAAAGCCAGTAACCCCCAGACAAAGGCAAACCGCACGTCCAGCGCCACCAGCATCCCCCAGACAACCAGCCCCGTGACCAGGCTGATGGCCGTTTTCAGCACCAGATAGCGCGAGACGCTGTCCAGCGCCCGCTGAATGGCCCCCATACCTTCAACCGGGCGCACCATGATCTGCTGCAGCTTTGCAGGCAGCTGCGGGACTTCCAGCAGCATGAAAACCACCGTCAAAAACAGCAGGAAAATGGACGTCATCGCGTTGGAGAGCTGGCCCAGCAGGCTGGTGACGATGGTCATTGCGGCGTTCGGATCGATATACTTCAGCAACTCTTCAACAGAGACTTCAATGCCCGCACGCTGCAGCCAGGGCTCAAGCTGCAGGAGAGGGATCGCCAGAGACGAACGGTATTTTGGCAACGTTCGCGCCAGCTCGTTCAGGGACGTGCCCAGATAGGCCACCAGCAGCACCATGGCAACAATGATAATGCTGATAAGCAGGGTGATCGCCAGCACGCGCGGCACGCGCCAGCGCACCATCCGCTGCACGAGCGGGTTAAGGATGACGGCGATAAAAAGCGCAAGAATAAAGGGGACAATGATGTCGGCGGCAAATCGGACGCCGGTCAAAATGATCACCAGCATGCCAAGCATAATGACAATCTTCAGTCCGTTTAGCGTAATGATGGGTTTGGCCATGGAAGTTCCTGAATAATCTTTTTATTTATCATAGATGGGAAACCCGTTCCGATAAACTAACCAAAATCAAACAGGGTGGGTAAAGAATTGAAAAGTCTTTGAGTAAAATCCTGGCATATGATACAAATCAGGCGTGTTCAACTACCGAGGACAATTTTCATCCGCACTGACGAGAAGCAACAACGCGGATAATTGTAATATTATGGACAATGTGTTCAGGACGTATTTTTCAAATAACACCGCTCTGTTTTCCACCTCCTTCTGCCTACTTTCCGGTGAGCAACACTGGCGCAACGCGCTATAGTCACGTCTTCTGCCTGAGCTAGCGCCATGCGCTTAGCTATCCGATTTTATTTCATATTTTTTTAGGTTTGCTGCCCTCAGCGAGCCTCGATGGATAATATTCTCAAGCAGGAGAAGAACATGTTTTACTGGATTTTATTAGCTCTGGCGATTGTCGCTGAAATTACCGGCACCCTGTCAATGAAATGGGCGAGCGTCAGCGATGGCAACACCGGTTTTATTTTGATGCTGGTGATGATTACGCTTTCCTATATTTTCCTCTCGTTTGCGGTCAAAAAGATCGCGCTGGGCGTGGCCTATGCCCTGTGGGAAGGTATCGGTATTTTGCTGATTACGCTTTTCAGCGTCATGATATTTGATGAAACCCTGTCAACAATGAAAATTGCCGGCCTGACCACGCTGGTGGCGGGTATCGTGCTGATTAAATCGGGTACACGTAAACCGACGAAACAGCAGAAGGAGCAGGCCCATGCAGCAGTTTGAATGGATCCACGCGGCCTGGCTGGCGCTGGCCATCGTGCTGGAAATTGTGGCTAACGTCTTTTTAAAATTCTCCGATGGTTTTCGCCGTAAGTTCTACGGCCTGATGTCCATCGCTGCGGTTCTGGGCGCGTTCAGCGCCCTCTCACAGGCGGTGAAGGGCATCGATCTGTCAGTGGCCTACGCGCTGTGGGGCGGCTTCGGCATCGCCGCTACGCTGGCCGCTGGCTGGATCCTCTTCGGCCAGCGGTTAAACCACAAAGGCTGGATAGGATTAGTACTGCTCCTGGCGGGCATGATCATGATAAAACTCGCCTGACTTCAGCACGGTCGGCATTTACAGGCAGCGAAATTCGCTGCCTGTATTACGCTTAGACAGTAGAACGCTGAAGAGGATGGCTGATGGTCTACACACTAAGCTGGCGCAATATTCCCACCGCCAAAACGCTGTTCGTCATGGTCTTTATGGCGGGGATCGGCCTCATCGTCTCCATCGTCGCGCTGCTCTACCTGTCCCTTCATCTCATCAGCACCAAAACCAATGAAATCGATGAACACCGTACGGTATTGTCGGTTCAGGGCGCCATCCAGACCTCGGTCAACCGCGTGGCCTCACTGGTGATTGATAACGCGGTCTGGGATGATGCCGTGCACAAGGTCTATAGCCCCCAGCTTGATACCGGCTGGTTGTATAACACCTGGGGGGCAGGCTTTAAGATCAATAACCTCTATGACGGCACCTTTGTGCTGGACGAGAATTTCAACGTCATCTGGGGCTCCTTTCAAAGTAAACCCTTCCTCGAAACGAATCTCGACTTTTTTGGCAGCGGCCTGAAGGCGCTAATTGAGCGTAATAAACGGGCGCTGATCGGCGATAAAAATATCTACGCCGGGATCACCCAAACGCGCCACGGCGTGGCGTTTGTGGGCATTGGGCTGATACGCCCGATGATGGGGCGGCTGCAGGTTCATGACGGCACGCGCCGCTACCTGGTCATCACCCGTCATCTGAACCCCGGCATTTTATCCGACCTGGGCACGACGTTTCAGATTGATAACCTCAGCTACTCCCCTGAAAAAATTCACGCGCTGGGGACGCCGCTGCGTAGCTCCGCAGGGGAGCTAGTGGGGTATTTGAACTGGCAGGCGCGGCTTCCCGGCGCCCAGGCCGCACGCGCGGCATCGTCAGACATTACGCAAATCGTGGTGCTGGCGGCGGCCCTGATTTTACTTTTCATTCTGGTGAGCAGCGTAGGGCTGTATAAGCTCGCCAGAGGGGAAAGCCAGGCCAGGCTGGTCGCGCGAACCGACTGGCTGAGCCATCTGCCGAACCGACGCGCGTTGATTGAAGCGCTGGAGCAGGTGAGCCTGCGCGGCGATATTACCGTGCAAAGCGTAGTGTTTATCGATCTGGACGGGTTTAAGGACGTAAACGATATCTACGGCCACAGCGTCGGCGATGATTTGATTATCGTGATGGCGAAAATGCTGAGCGAGCGGGTGCCGCCGGAGGGCATGCTGGCGCGCATGGGCGGGGATGAGTTTGCGATGACCGTCGGAGGCGAGCGTTCCGAAGCCCTTGCCGCGGCGTTTGCCGGTTCGGTGCTGGACTTCCTCAAATCGCCGGTTCGCCTGGGCGAGCGCACCATTCACATCAGCGCCAGCATCGGTATCGCCAGCGGAACCGTGATCGACTGTACCAGTAACGAGCTGTTCCGTCGGGCAGATATAGCCATGTATCACTCAAAAATTACCGGCAAAGGGCGCATTACCCACTACGATGCGGAGCTGAACAGCGTCCGGGAGCGGCAGCTGGCGATTGAAAATCAGAT
>CAMKZP010000411.1 GCA_946477805.1 uncultured Enterobacter sp. | reverse complement strand
GTGATGGCCTGCAATAAGGTGGTTTTTCCGTGGTCAACGTGACCGGCGGTGGCAATAATCATTTCAACAACATCTCCAGAAACCGCTCTTCATCTTCAAGACAGCGTAGATCCAACCACATTCGGCCGTCGTATATACGCCCGATCACCGGCGTTGGCAACGCTCTCCAGCGCGCCGACAGCGCCTCCAGCCGGTTACCGCGCCCGTCGCGCGGGGTAAAGGTGAGCGCTTCGCTCGGCAGCCGGTCTACCGGCAGCGAGCCGCTGCCGATCTGCGACTGGCAGGGTTCAACGCGAACGTCAAAATCCGGATAACGCGGGGCGACCTTCGGAAGCAGTAATTCGCCCTGCGCGCGGATCGAGGCGGCATCTCGCGTCAGCAGACGCAGCGTTGGCTGGCGCTCGGCCAGTTTCTCCGGGTGGAGATAAAGCTGCAGCGTCGCCTCCAGCGCGGCCAGCGTCATTTTATCGGCACGCAGGGCGCGCTTCAGCGGGTGCTGCTGCAGCCGGGCAATCAGCTCGCGCTTTCCGACGATAATTCCCGCCTGCGGCCCGCCCAGCAGCTTGTCGCCGGAGAAGCTGACCAGGCTGACGCCTGCGGCAATCATCTCCTGCACCATCGGCTCTTTCGGCAGGCCATACTGGCTCAGATCGACGAGCGAACCGCTGCCGAGATCGGCAATCACCGGCACGTTTAGCTCGCGCCCGATGGCGGCAAGCTCGGCCTCCGCAACGGCTTTGGTAAAACCTTCGATATGGTAATTGCTGGTGTGAACCTTCATCAGCAGCGCCGTGTTTTCATTCACCGCAGCGCGATAATCTTTGGCATGGGTACGGTTGGTCGTACCCACTTCCTGCAGCATGCAGCCCGCCTGGCGCATCACATCCGGAATGCGAAACGCCCCGCCGATCTCCACCAGCTCGCCGCGTGACACCACCACCTCTTTACCGCTCGCCGTGGCGGCCAGCATCAGTAGCACCGCCGCCGCGTTGTTATTCACGATGCAGGCATCTTCTGCACCGGTGATCCTGCACAGAATATCCGCCAGCGCGCGATCGCGGTGCCCGCGCCCGGCGCCGTCCAGATCGTACTCAAGCGTAACCGGAGAGCGCATCGCCTGCGCCACCGCCGCGACCGCCTCTTCGGCCTGCTGCGCGCGCCCAAGGTTGGTGTGCAGAACGGTTCCCGTCAGGTTGATCACCGGGCGCAGCGCGCTTTGTGAGGTCTCCGTCAGCCGTTGCTCAACCTCCTCGCCCCACGCCGCGCACCAGGCGGGCAGCGCGTTTTCAGCCTGAATATGGCTGCGGGCCTCCTCCTGGAGCTGGCGCAGCACGCCGACCGTCGCGGTATGACCGTACTGTTCCACAGCGGTGCGAATGCACGGCTCACGAAGCAGACGGTCGGTGGCAGGAATGTGGCTATAGAGAGAATGATGAGTAGTCATGAATGCGCCCGGCGAGTAAATATCTTCCCCCCTCCCGACGGGAGAGGGAGTTAACATGTTCAGGGATTGTACCGCCTCCCGCCGGGAAGTGTTATAACCCGCATCAAGCCTTTGGCGGTTCGGTCCGGGCAAAGCTCTCGCGCTGGAAGAGGGTTTCCGCCAGCTTCACCAGCAGCGGGCGCTCCACGCACCAGCCGGGGGAAACGCGGCGGAAGTTGAGGTAACCGATGGCGCAGGCGATGGCGATGGTTGCCAGGTTCACATCCTCATGTCGAATTTTGCCCTCCCGGATGAGCTGTTCACACATGTCCAGGCTGCGGCTGATTTTTTCTCGCTGGCGCAATAGCTCGGTTTCTGACTGCTGCGCAGCGGGTCTTGCCTGCTCGCGCACCGAGGCCAGCGCCGCGTCCATGATGCCGTCGGCCAGGGCTTCAGTTTGTTTCACCGCCAGCGCAGCCTTAGGGTCGGCGGGCAGCATCTGCGGCGCCACGCCGAGCAGTTCGACGTATTGCGCAATAATCGGGGAATCAAACCAGCATTCGCCCTCGTCGGTCACCAGCGCCGGGACTTTCCCCAGCGGGTTGTACTGCGCCACGCCGCTTTCCGCGCTGTAGGGCTGTTCATTCACGAATTCAAATTCAATGCCTTTCTCCAGCAGGAGAATCGAAATTTTACGCACGAAGGGGCTGGTATAGCTGCCGATAAGTTTCATTGCCTGATCCTGACTGTCCATAAAGAGGTCAGTATGGATCAAGCCGAAAAAAAAGGCAGGTATGCGTATCGCATTCCTGCCTCAGGGGGTTAGTGATCCGGGTAGAGGTAGTGCATCCAGCTGGTCATACGTAGCAGGACCTTACGCATCACCGAGACGTGGGCGAAGTGGTCGGAATAGACCGCCACCTGGGCATAAATGCCGTCCGGCAGCGCATCGACATCCGCGTTCGGCTCCAGCTCGATAAGGGCCTGCACGCCGTCGGTTCCCGGCACGACCGTCAGCGCCTGCAGCGCGCCCTGAGCCTGATAAGACCTTCCCGGCACCACCGGCAGGACGCTGGTGAGCGTGCCGGAGAACACCTGGCCGGGCAGCGCGTTAAACACCACCTCCGCCTCATCGCCCGGCTTCAGGCGCAGCAGCGAGTTCTGACGGAACTGCGCCACAATCTGCCGTTTTTGCTCCGGGATGAAGACCATGACAGGGCGCAGCGGCAGCGCCGCCGCATAGGTCCCCGGACGGATCAACACCTGGGTGATGTAACCGTTGCTGGGCGCCCGCACCACGGTCTGATCGAGGTTGTAGGTGGCTTCGGCGAGCTGCGCGCGCAGAGAGGCAATCTGCGACTGTTCGCCATTGACCATGCTGTCTAACTGGCTTTGGATCTGCGCCTGTTCGGCCACGGAGCCTTTTACCATCGCATCCTGCGCGAGATAGTTCTGGCGGGCGTTGTCGATATCGCTTTCAGAGAACGGATTAACCTTCGCCCGGCTGCCTTTCAGGTAGCGCTGATAATCTTTAAACAGACGGTCGCGTTCGGCTGTCACCCGTGTGGTATTGGCGACGGCTTCGGAAAGCTGCGCTTTCAGGTTGTTGATATTATAGGTAGCGGTCATCAGGTCAGCCTTTAGCCTGTCGACGCGCGCCTGGTAGCGGGTAGGATCGAGTTTAAATAACACCTCGCCTTTTTTAATGAGCTGGTTATTTTTATCGGTGACTTCCGTAACGATCCCCGTCACCTGCGGCGTAATCGGAACAGAAATTACCGCTTTTTGCGCCGTAAAAGTATACGGGTGGTTGTAGTTCATTAATAAGATAAGTCCCGCAACGATAAATACCCCGCCCAACGTTGCGGTGGCGAGCGTCCACTGGTTTACCGGAATACGGAATATTTTAAAGATGGCCCAGGCGAAGGCCACATAGGTCAGAATAATTAACAGATCCATACTCAGTGCTCCAGCGTATTTTTATCGGCGACGGGCTGCGCCGCGGCCAGCTTATGCTCAAGTTCCGCAACGCGCTGGGTCAGAGCATCCATTCCTGGAACATCATCAGGCGTGGCGATAGGGTTCTGCATCCCCCAACCGCGATCTTCCCGGTAGAGCGTCGCCCAGATCCACAGGAACGGCCAGATGGCGTGGAGCGTGAACAGGCTGATCCAGCCCGCCGTATGGATAGCATCCGCATGGGGATGATTACGCTTTTTGGCCATATTATAAGGAATGTCGTGTATCGCGATGATTCCGTAAAACAGAACCAGGAACACAAAAATCAATACGCCCAGCGCGAAATAGTTGAGAAACATAATCGCCTCACTTAAATAACGTCAACTCATTAAATTAATAAAAGGAATGCAGCCTAATTAATTTATTTAAAATGCAGATCCTGCACGTGATATTTCCTGTCTCTTATAC
>CAMKZP010000410.1 GCA_946477805.1 uncultured Enterobacter sp. | reverse complement strand
GTTAGGCGAAGTTCGCCCGATGGACGAGCAAGACCCGACAATCTGGCAGCAGGTAATGCAGGTGAACGTGAATGGAACCTTTTTCCTGACCCAGGCACTGCTTCCTTTATTACTCAACTCAGAATCGGGTTCGCTGGTCTTTACCTCCTCCAGCGTGGGCCGTCAGGGACGGGCCAACTGGGGCGCCTACGCGGCCTCGAAATTTGCCACCGAAGGAATGATGCAGGTGCTGGCCGAGGAGTATCAAAGCCGCCACCTGCGCGTAAACTGCATCAACCCTGGCGGTACGCGCACCAAAATGCGCGCGAGCGCCTTCCCGACGGAAGATCCGCAGAAGCTTAAAACGCCGGCGGATATTATGCCGGTCTATCTCTGGCTAATGGGCGACGACAGCCGCCGTAAAACGGGAATGACTTTTGACGCCCAGCCGGGCCGTAAACCGGGGATCTCGCAGTGAGTGAAGAACGTCATCAGAAGCGTCAGCAGCGCCTGAAAGAACAGGTGGATGCTCGCGTAGCGGCCGCCCAGGACGAGCGCGGGATCGTCATCGTCTTTACCGGCAACGGCAAGGGCAAAACCACCGCCGCGTTTGGCACCGCCGCTCGCGCCGTTGGGCACGGGCAAAAGGTGGGCGTGATTCAGTTCATCAAAGGCGAATGGCCTAACGGTGAACGTAATTTACTGGAGCCGCACGGCGTGGAGTTCCAGGTGATGGCGACAGGGTTTACGTGGGATACACAAAACCGCGAAACCGACACCGCTGCCTGCCAGGCCGTCTGGGAGCATGCCAGACGCATGCTGGCCGACCCTGGGCTCAATATGGTGCTGCTGGATGAGATCACCTATATGGTGGCCTATGACTATCTGCCGCTTGAAGACGTGCTGGAGGCGCTGAAAAACCGCCCCGCGCATCAGACGGTCATTGTTACCGGGCGTGGCTGTCATCGGGATATTCTGGAGCTTGCGGACACCGTCAGCGAATTGCGTCCGGTTAAACATGCGTTTGATGCAGGCATCAAGGCGCAAATCGGCATTGATTATTAAAAAAGCCCGGCACTGTGAGCCGGGCTTTCATTTTAACCGTTGTTGTTACGGCTGCCAGAGCGGCGATTGCTGCTCACCTGGCTGTGGCGTTTCACCGCACGGCGGATTTGGTTCGCCTTCATGCGACGACGATCTTTCTCTACCGCCACTTTGGTGTTGGTTTCCGGCGTTAACTCTACCAGCTCGCGCAGATAGTTGGTCTGGGTCAGATCCAGCTCGGTGTAACCGCCGCGCGGTAAACCTTTCGGCAGCAGGATATCACCATACCGGACGCGGATCAGGCGGCTAACCTGCACGCCCACCGCTTCCCACAGGCGACGAACCTCGCGGTTACGCCCCTCGGTCAGGGTCACGTTGTACCACTGGTTGATGCCTTCGCCGCCGGTGAATTTGATGGTTTTAAACGCCGCAGGGCCATCTTCCAGCTGCACGCCACGCGACAGGTCGCGCAGCTTATTTTCATCAACCTGGCCGAATACACGTACGGCATATTCGCGTTCCACTTCACGGCTTGGGTGCATCAGGCGGTTAGCCAGTTCACCATCGGTAGTGAACAGCAGCAGACCGCAGGTGTTCACGTCCAGACGGCCCACGGCGATCCAGCGGGCGCCACGCAGTTTCGGCAGACGGTCGAACACCGTCGGGCGGCCTTCCGGGTCATTGCGGGTACACAGCTCGCCTTCCGGCTTGTAGTAGGCCAGCACGCGACAGATCTGTTCAGCGGACTCTTTGACGGAGATGAGATGCCCGTCAATACGGATTTTCAGCCCCGGTACGATGTCAACGCGGTCACCCAGCGTGGCGATTTTACCGTCCACACTCACGCGGCCCGCTTCAATAATGGCTTCGATTTCACGGCGTGAACCGTGGCCGGCGCGCGCCAGCACTTTCTGTAACTTCTCGCTCATTGAGCTTCCTCAGGTGTCGCCTTCACAGGCGTCGAATCAGGTCAAAACAGGGCTGAGCCGCGTTTTGATGGCCGCGTAGTATAGCTGCTTACGCCTTTACAAGAAAGGCTTAACATCACCCACGCCTTCGCGAATGACTTCCGGCGCGTCTTCGGTCAGGTCAACGACGGTCGTCGGCTGCTGGCCAAGATAACCGCCGTGAATAATCAGCTCAACTACCTTCTCCAGACGATCCTTGATCTCTTCCGGATCGGACTCCGTAAACTCGCTGCCCGGCAGCATCAGCGAGGTGGAGAGCATCGGTTCACCGAGGGTTTCAAGCAGCGCCTGCGCAATCGGGTTCGACGGCACGCGCATGCCGATCGTTTTACGCTTCTCCTGCAGCAGCCGGCGCGGGACTTCTTTCGTTCCTTTCAGGATGAAAGTGTAGTTGCCCGGGGTGTTGTTCTTGATCAGACGGAACGCCACGTTATCGACGTAAGCATAGGTCGACAGCTCGGAGAGGTCGCGGCACATCAGGGTGAAGTTGTGCCCGTCCGGCAGCTGGCGAATGCGGCAGATCCGCTCCATCGCCCCTTTGTCTTCGATTTTACAGCCCAGCGCGTAGCCGGAATCGGTCGGGTAGACGATAACGCCACCCTTGCGGACGATCTCCACGGCCTGGTTAATCAGGCGCGCCTGGGGGTTATCCGGATGAATATAAAAAAACTGACTCATACTTCCCTCTCTTCAGTGTGCTGTGGCTGTTCCCAGAGCTGCCAGACAGGCTCAACGCCAGCGGGTAACCAGAGCTTGCGCCCCAGTTCAATCCACGCGCAGGGAAGATGGAAATCTGAACCCTGAGACCCAAGCAGGCCAAACTGACGGGCGTAGGCCGCAAGCTGCGCACGCTCATTGGGAGCCTGCTGACACTGAGCGACTTCCATCGCTTCACCGCCGCATTCGGCAAAGTGCGCCAGCAGTCTTTTCAGCCATTTAGCAGAAAGATTATACCGCCCCGGATGGGCCAGCACCGCCTTTCCGCCAGAATGATGAATGACATCAATAGCTTGTTTTATTGTACACCACTGTGGCGGAACGTATCCTGTTTTCCCGCGGGCGAGATACTTTTTGAACACATCCGCCATGGTCGTGGCCTTGCCCGCCTCGACGAGAAAGCGGGCAAAATGACCGCGGGTTACCGCCCCGCCGTTCGCCATCCTGCGCGCGCCCTCCAGCGCGCCCGGAATATGCGCCTTTTCCAGGCGCTCGCCAATCATCTCTGCGCGCTGGTTGCGGCGCGTTTTTTGCTCCTGCAAAAAGGCACACATTGCCGGATGTTCTATATTGATGTTCAGACCAACAATATGAATTTCATGGTTTTCCCACAGCGTTGAGATTTCTACGCCGGGCACCAGGTTCAGCGCCAGCCCGCTGCGGGCAATTTCAGCGCGCGCGGCCGGAATGGCGTCTGTCGTATCGTGATCGGTTATCGCCAGCGTGCCGACACGCATTTCAACGGCGCGATGAACCAACGCTTCGGGCGTAAGCAGACCATCAGAAGCCTGAGTATGGCTGTGTAAATCGTAAATTATGGCGTAGGTGGTATCGCTCAAAGCACTTCCCGTGACAGGTTGGAGACATCTCAAAAACCCTATGATAACGACTTGCCGCGAAATTCTGAAATCAAGGGTTGACAACACGCCATCGAACTAGTTAACTAGTACGCAAGTTCACACGAGAAAGGTATCTGAAAATGACAGCTCATTTCGCTCTGCACGGTGGGTGGCGCACTTCCTGATTAACGGGCAGTGTCACTCGTCTGCGAAATGCAAACAGATACCCAGCCCGCGCCGAAGCGGGCTTTTTTTTGAACAAAATATGAGCTGTCTCTTATACACATCTGACGCTGCCGACGACTAGTCGAG
>CAMKZP010000409.1 GCA_946477805.1 uncultured Enterobacter sp. | reverse complement strand
CCGTTAGCGAAGCGCACCAGCGTCTGATCGCGGTCACGCTGCTCAAGATCGCCGTGGAGCGAAAGCGCGCTCTGCCCGGCGGCGTTGAGGGCATCACATACCGCCTGACAATCTTTTTTGGTGTTACAAAACACCACGCAGGAGGCAGGCTGATGCTGGCTAAGCAGCTTTTGCAGCAGCGTGATTTTGCCCTGCTGCGACGTTTCAAAGAACTGCTGTTCAATGGCCGGCAGCGCATCCACGGTATCAATTTCAATCGTGAGCGGGTTTTGCTGAACGCGACCGCTGATAGCGGCAATGGCGTCGGGCCAGGTGGCGGAGAAAAGCAGCGTCTGGCGGTTTGCAGGGGCAAAGCGGATGACGTCATCGATGGCATCGCTAAAGCCCATGTCCAGCATACGGTCGGCTTCATCCATCACCAGCGTTTGCAGGGCATCAAGAGAAACCGTGCCCTTTTGCAGGTGGTCGAGTAAACGCCCCGGCGTGGCGACGATAATGTGCGGCGCATGCTGCAAAGAGTCACGCTGCGCGCCGAAGGGTTGGCCGCCGCAGAGGGTTAAAATCTTGGTATTCGGCAGAAAACGGGCCAGGCGACGCAGCTCCCCGGCAACCTGGTCGGCCAGCTCGCGCGTCGGGCACAGGACCAGAGACTGGGTCTGGAACAGTGCCGCATCAATGTGCTGCAACAGCCCCAGACCAACGGCTGCCGTTTTCCCACTGCCCGTTTTCGCCTGCACGCGCACGTCACGGCCTTCAAGAATGGCGGGCAACGCGGCCGCCTGGACAGGCGTCATCGTCAGGTATCCCAGCTCGTTAAGGTTATCGAGCTGGGCGGCAGGCAGGACATTAAGGGTAGAAAAAGCGGTCACAATAGTCTCTCGTGGTCATCTTTGCACTCAGATGGCGCGTATCCTCGCAGATCTCGGGGTTCGATGCGACAATTTAATCGGCTCTTCGTCGGGCGGCGGGTCCGGCATGGGCTGCGGACGCGGAATGGGATCGGGGATCGGCGTTGGATCGGTGGGTATTGGGTCAGACGGGATCGAATGCGACAGTTGCAGAGTAAGCGTGATGCTCATCGTTACCTCCAGGTTTTCGTGTCGACCCTTTTAGGGTAGACGCTGAGAAACAGCAGGTAAAAAAAAAGCCGACTATTAAGTCGGCGTCGTACGAATCAATTGTGCTATGCAGTAATTCAAAAAAAGGAAGTAAGACAATATGGAGCGCAACGCCCATCGCTTGACGTTGCATTCACCTGCGGGAGTAATAATGCACCTTACGGGGTAGCGGTTTATTGACTTCGCTCAATTAACATCATGTTTTGACGCTCGGCTTGCCCTGAAAAAACGTAAATTTACAACCATTTACTGCGATGCAACCACCATGCAACACCCCCAATCAAAACCACTAACATGACGCAAAAGGTGGTAAAACCATAATGGTAGCCACCGCCGGGGATGCCGCCCAGGTTTACGCCAAACAGCCCGGTCAGGAAGGTGCTGGGTAAAAAGACCATCGCCATCAGCGACATGGTGTAGGTTCTTCTCGAAAGCGACTCTTGCATCACCTGCGCAATTTCGTCGGCCATGACGGCCGTCCTGGCAATGCAGGAGTCGATCTCATCCAGACCGCGGCCCAGCCTGTCGGCGATGTCCTGCATTCTGCGGCGCTGATCGTCATTCATCCAGCTCAGGCGTTCGCTGGCCAGCCTCGCGTAAACATCCCGCTGCGGGGTCATATACCGGCGCATCACAATCAGCTGTTTGCGTAACAGCGCCAGAAAGCCGCGCGGCGGGATTTGCTGATCGAGCAGATTATCTTCCAGGTCGATGATTTTATCGTGCAGCTCTTCAATGAACTCGCTGGCGTGATCGGTCAGAGCATCGCAAATGTCCACCAGCCAGCTGCCGCAATCGGTGGGGCCCGTCCCTTCTTTCAAATCGTTAACCACGTCATCCAGGGCCAGCACCTTTCGTTGACGGGTGGAGACAATCATCCGCTCGTCCATGTACAGGCGCATCGCCACCAGCTGATCGGGGCGCTCGTCGGTGCTGCCGTTAATGCAGCGCAGCGTAATCAGCGTCCCCTCGCCCATCCGGCTGACGCGCGGGCGCAGGCTTTCTCCAGCCAGCGCATCGCGAACGTTATTCGGTAACAGCGGCGTCGAGGCCAGCCACTGGGCGCTGTCGGGGTGGGTATAATTGAGGTGCAACCAGCAGGGATGATCCCGGTCAATTTCGTCATTGTCTTCAAGCGGTCTCGAGCCGCCCTTGCCGTCAAACACCCACGCAAAAACCGCGTCAGGAACGTTAATCTCAGACCCTTTAATGCTCTCCACAGCGCCTCCACCTTTTCATCGCTTACGGTGTCAGTCTAGCTTTCGTCCTGGGTTAAGCAACAGATATCTGGAGCATCGCGCTGATTTCACACTACTTTGCGACAAAAAGAAAAAGCCTGGCGAGCCAGGCTTTTCATTTTATCAAACAGAATGTCCGGGCCGCGCCGATCCCATCAGCGAGCGAGGAGGCTGCGGCGAACGTTCTGCCGCTGGATGACCATTTTCAAGCTGGAAGTTGCGGGTCCGAGTCTGCAGCTCGATCACCTGATTGCGCAGTACATCAGAGGAGCCGTTGAGTTCTTCCACCATCGCGACGTTGCTTTGCGTCACGCGCTCAAGCTCAGAAAGCGCCTGCGTGATTTGCGAAATGCCCTTTTCCTGCTCCGACGTCGACGCAGAGATATCGTCCATGAGCCGGCTGACGTTGCCTGACCCGGCCACAATATCATGCATATTTTTTTCCGCTTCCGAGACGACGGTCACGCCCTGCGTCACGTTGCTGCTGGTGACTTCAATCAGCGATTTGATATTTTTCGCGGCCTCGGCGCTGCGATGGGCAAGGCTTCGGACCTCACCGGCCACTACGGAAAACCCTTTGCCGTGATCGCCCGCGCGGGCAGCCTCTACTGCTGCATTCAGCGCCAGAATATTCGTCTGGAAAGCGATTCCGTCGATCAGGGAGATGATCTCGGTCATCTGCTGGGCGCATTCCGTAATGGACTGCATGTTATTGGCAACCTGCCCCATCAGTTCCCCGCCCTTGCGCGCCTGCAGCGTCGCCGCATTCGCCTGCTCGCTGGCTAACCGGGTGTTGTCGGCGTTGTTTTTGGTACTCGCCGCCATCTGTTCCATGCTGGCCGCCGTTTGGATCAAAGAGGCGGACTGCTGCTCGGTTTTTACCGATAGCTGCGCGCTGCGCGAAGAGAGCTGGTCCGCCAGGGTCATGGCCGTTTGTGATGATGAGCGAATTTCGCGTACCAGCGTGGCGATGTTGCTGGACAGGCTGTTGATCCCGGGAATCAAACGCCCGGCGCAGTTATTGCCAAACTCGGGGATCGATACCCCAAGCTTGCCCGACGTCACTTCTTCAATACTTTTTTTCACAGTGTTGATCGGCGTCACAAGATATTTTGTCATGTACGCCCAAAGCAAAAACAACGCCATGAATTGT
The DNA here is from genome assembly GCA_946477805.1 of uncultured Enterobacter sp. GTDB lineage: Bacteria > Pseudomonadota > Gammaproteobacteria > Enterobacterales > Enterobacteriaceae > Enterobacter. The sequence goes on along the minus strand of CAMKZP010000409.1, from coordinate 353 downwards.
ATAATATTCACCGCGATAAATAGAGAAACACGGCCAGAGAATAATACGATCACCCCATCACTTACAATAAAAAGAGCTAAAAGAAAATAGATAATAAACGTTCTGACACTAATATTTCTTAGCATAGGTTTTCCTGGCGCTTTATATTTTGGTCGGCATTAAGGTTTATAGCATCGCGCCGGAAATTTGTCCTCACGATCCGCGCTGGTTCGACGTTTCGCAGTTTGACTTTCAAAGTTTTACTTAGGTAAACATAAAAAAGGGTAATAGTGGAAATGTTATGCATACCATCCTGCCGCTCTGGTCTGCGCCACAATTAAGCGATACTCTTTTTCCCGAGTGGCGCATAAAGG
>CAMKZP010000408.1 GCA_946477805.1 uncultured Enterobacter sp. | reverse complement strand
GGGGATCTTCTCCGCCGGAACGGAGAAGATCAAGACATAAGGGCTAGGGTGAGGGCATCAGGCCGCAGTGAATTTTTTGCGAGGCGCTTTCCAGTTTCTTGCGAAGGCCGTTGCTGGATAAATCCACAGTAATAAAATGGCGGCGCACCTGCAAAATCAGGTGTCAGGATTGGCGTCCTGATTACCCACATATGGAAAGATGTTGCCAACGCAACGTCACTGGTTTCGTTCACTCCTTTTTTAGCTGCGGTATAATCCGTATCTTCAAATATGGTGGGCTGAACCGGGGCTTCTTATGAAGCGCCGATTTTCCATATGGTCGGTACGCCAAACCGGTTCAGTCTGCCTCCTGAAGTTGGCGTTTCTGGTGGTAGTTTTCATCTTTTAATATGGAAATTATAAATATGGAAAACCAGTCTATCTCTCAGCTTTACAGCGAACTCTCCCTCAATCCCGATCTCCCGACTCTGGTCGAGCGCTGCACACTGCTCACCGAAATCCTGCTCGACTGCAAATCTCTCCCGCAAACCCAGCCCGTAAGCCGCTGTTTAGGCGCCTATCTTGATGAAGTCAAAAGGGGATTAGTGGAATCAATGCGAGATTTTCAGGTCGTGGAATTTGAAGAGAATGAAGAACAGCCGCGACAAAAAGAGTGGCTGCTGGAAGATACCGAAACGAAATGCGACTACTGTCGGGCGTTAAACCACGTACTGCTGGTGTCGCACTTTGACCGCGACATGCTGCCGCACCTGACGGGATTACTTCATGACATCACGCACTCCATAGCGGCGGATGTAATTGCACCACGCTGTGAAAATAGAGTCATCCATATTATTTCCTGAATGCGGAAACCAGCGTCAGGAGGAGTCTTCTGACGCTAAATGGCAAAACCCTTTTTTTCGACAGCTGTGTAACTTATTGATTTATCGAGTGGGAAAGCATTGCCCGGAAAAAAGGGTTTCACGAGGAAAAGTTGATTATCGTGTTTATGAACAATAAGATGGCGGTGTTTCCTTCCAGTTCACTGCCGTACAGGCAGCTTAGAAAATGCAACGCTGTCAGTAGCACCTGCACCATCGGTTCACTGCCGTACAGGCAGCTTAGAAATGCTCAAAGCAGCGCAGAGCAAAGCGGTTATCGTTCACTGCCGTACAGGCAGCTTAGAAACTGCAGACAATCTGACACTCAAGAGCGGTACCTGTTCACTGCCGCACAGGCAGCTTAGAAAGAACAGCGCCAGACACGCGGCGCGGGAGTGCGGTTCACTGCCGCACAGGCAGCTTAGAAATCATCGAGTGTGAGGCTGTGTGATTCCATATCGTTCACTGCCGCAAAGGCAGCTCAGAAATTGCTGCGAAGCAGTCACCGGGCGATGAAAAATTCACCGCCGCAAACGCTGCATCCACGCTAAAACAAAACGCCCGATACGTGTATAAATAATCGACTGCGGTATTCAAAAAAGTAAGGCCGGGAATATCCCGGCCTTACTTAATATTCATCTGCCATTACAGGCGAAAACAATTAGCGACTACGGAAGACAATGCGGCCTTTGCTCAGGTCGTACGGGGTCAGTTCAACAGTCACTTTGTCGCCCGTTAAAATGCGGATGTAGTTTTTGCGCATTTTACCGGAGATGTGCGCAGTTACCACGTGACCGTTTTCCAGCTCTACGCGAAACATGGTATTAGGCAACGTATCAAGTACGGTACCCTGCATTTCAATATTGTCTTCTTTGGCCATCTAATCCTCTGGGGTATCACTACCAAGTTTTGAACCGGCAAGATAATGCCGAAATTCATCAATTAAGTAAAGAATTGCGCGAATAAAACGCAGCAAAACAGTTTCAGCGCATTGCCCAAGCGTCACGGTTCAACCGAACGGGAAGCGCATTCGTAAAGGGGAGACGACAGGATAAACGTCAGGACGTTATCTGAAGCGAGGGTCCCAAACGGCGGCGGGGCAACAGGCAGAAGCTACTCTGCGGCGTAATTATAACACCCTCATAAAAAATGTGCGGAAAACATTTAGACATTGGGCATAAAGAGTGTGCGAGGCACCCAGAAGTCTCGCGGGAGCTTCTCCTGGCGGCAAGCATCCAGATGTTGTATGTAGTGACGACGGGATATTTCGACGGCCCCGAGGGATGCGGTGTGCTCATTGAGCACCTGGCAATCCATCAGCTGCCCGCCGCGATGCGCGAACTCCCGGCAAAAAACCAGCAGCGCGCTTTTCGAAGCGTTCACGGCGCGGGAGAACATCGACTCCCCGCAAAACAGCGTGCCCTGCGCAACGCCGTACATTCCGCCGACAAGCTCGTCACCCTCCCAGACCTCAACGGAATGCGCGTAGCCAAGCTCATGCAGCTGGAGATAGGCGGTGATGATATCGCGTGTGATCCATGTTCCTTCGTGGCGGTCTTCAGCGCAGCCTTCAATGACCTGACCAAAAGCGTGGTTCAGTGTAACGCGGTAAGGGGATTTGGCATGGAAGCGTTTCATGCTGCGGCTCACGTGGAACTGCGCTGGCCACAGCACGGCGCGCGGGTCTGGTGACCACCATAAAATCGGGTCGCCGGGCGAAAACCACGGAAATATTCCACGCTGGTAGGCCATCAACAGGCGAGCCGGACTCAGGTCACCGCCCAGTGCCAGCAACCCATTGGGTTCACGCAGCGCCCCCTCCGGAGAAGGGAACGCAATATTATGACGAGACAGCTGGATCAGGCGCATGACAACGAAACTCCAGTACGCGAGTGAGGATCGGTACTACTATAGCCTACAGACGCTGTTTAAACTGGTAGTAGCGACCCTGTTTCGCCAACAGTTCTGCGTGATTACCTTGCTCAATAATGTGTCCGTTGTCCATCACAATTATCCGGTCGAAGCCCGCCAGACCGCGCAGACGGTGCGTGACCATCAGCACCGTTTTGCCTGCCATCACATTCGAAAGCAAATCAAGGATTTGGCTCTCGGTCGTGGCGTCCAGCCCCTCGGTGGGCTCGTCGAGCAGCATCAGCGGCGCATCGTGCAGCAGCGCACGGGCAATTGCCAGTCGGCGCAGTTCGCCGCCGGAGAGCTGGCGACCGCCTTCTCCCAGCCAGCCGTTTAGCCCCTCGTCTTCAAGCAGCTTGTGCAGCCCAACCTGTTCCAGCATCGCGCTCAGTTCATCATCAGACGCTGCCGGGGCCGCAAGCAGCAGGTTATCGCGCAGCGTGGCGCTAAACAGATGTACGCGCTGCGGAACCACGCTGACGGTTTTTCGTAAGCTATGCTCGCTAAAATCAGCCAGCGGCATCTCGTTAAACAGGATCTGGCCGCGCTGCGGATCCCAGGCGCGCGTCAACAGCTGTAAAAGCGTCGACTTACCGCAGCCGGTACGCCCGAGGATCGCGATACGCTGCCCTGCGTTAACCGAAAGGTTGATGCCTTCCAGCGCATTCTGCGCCTGTTTGTCATAGGCGAAAGTGACGTCATGGAGCTCCAGCGCAACCTGAGCGGGAACCGGCGTCTGCCCGGCGGTGAACGTCACCTCTGGCTCCTGCTCGGCAATCTCGGTGATGCGAAGAGCAGAAGCGATAACCTGCCCAAGATGCTGAAAAGCACCCGTCACAGGCGCGAGCGCTTCGAAAGCCGCCAGCGCACAGAAAACGAAGAGGGCGATCAGCGGGCCCGGCTGCATGTTATCGCCCACGCCGCCGGAGGCCATCCACAGCATGGCGATCACGGCCACGCCGCCGATGAGCATCATCAGCGCCTGGGAGAAGGCCGTGAGTTCAGACTGACGGCGCTGGGCTTCGTGCCAGTTCAGCTCCGTGCTTTCCATACGGGCGCGGTAGCGTCTGCTGGCGCCAAAAATGGTCAGTTCTGCCTGTCCCTGCAGCCAGGACGTC
>CAMKZP010000407.1 GCA_946477805.1 uncultured Enterobacter sp. | reverse complement strand
CCAGTCTCCGGTTATTATCATCAGCGGTGAGCAGCTCAGCAGCTACGAGTACGGCCTGCTGCAGGTGCCAATTTTTGGCGCGCTGATTCTCGGTAACCTGGTGCTGGCACGTCTGACCGCGCGGCGCACCGTGCGTTCGCTGATTATTATGGGCGGCTGGCCGATTGCGGCAGGGCTGGTTGTAGCAGCGGTTGCCACGGTGCTCTCCTCCCACGCCTGGCTGTGGATGACGGCGGGGCTGAGCATTTATGCCTTTGGCATTGGCGTGGCGAATGCCGGGCTGGTGCGCCTGACGCTGTTTGCCAGCGAGATGAGTAAAGGCACCGTGTCGGCGGCCATGGGAATGCTGCAGATGCTGATTTTCACCGTCGGCATTGAGGTGAGCAAACACGCCTACGCGTTTGGCGGCAACGGCCTGTTCAGCCTGTTTAACCTCGCCAACGGCGTGCTGTGGGTCGGTTTGATGGTGGTGTTCCTGAAGGACAAACGCGTCGGAAGCGGGCTGCAGCCTTAACCTGTTTATACCCTCTCCCCGTGGGAGAGGGCCAGAGTGAGGGCACCAGACCGCACGCGGTCAATTAAACGGCGCGTCCCCGTTCAGCGCTTTCTCAATCACGTCTAAAACGCCTTCATCGTTATTGTGCGGCGCTTCAAAGCGGGCGACGGCTTTAATATGCGGTTTGGCATTCGCCATCGCAAAGCTAAAGCCCGACTGGCGCAGCATCTCCACGTCGTTCCCGCTGTCGCCGAAGGCGACGACTTCGCCGTCCTCAATACCCCAGCGCGCCTGCAAAATCCGCAGGCCGTTAGCTTTATGGACGCCAGGAATGATCAGGTCAATACTGCCGTGTCCGGTGGTGACGGGCACCATGATGTCGCCCAGCTTTTCATGCAGCAGCGCCTGAATGCGGGGGATTTCATCATCGGAAACGTTCAGCCCGAACTTGAAGAAGATATCGTCCAGGCTGTCGAAATTCTCCACCCTTTCGAGGCGGTGATAATATTTTGACGCGATATCGACGAAAATATCGTCATAGGCTTTTAGCGTGTAGGCGCTGCCTTTCCCGCAGGCGATGATCTCAATGCCGGGTACGTCGTTTAACAAGGCGGCGACGGTGCTGAAATGCGCTTTCGTCAGCTCGCCGTTGAACACGTCTTCCCCGGCATCGACCACCCAGCCGCCGTTTTCGGCCACGAAGGCAATCTCGTGGGCGATCTCCGGGAAAAAGGAGATCAGCTGGTAATACTGGTTCCCACTGGCGACCACGAAACGAATGCCCTGCGCCTTCATGCGCGCGTATTGCGCCAGAAAACGGTCGCGGTTGTAGGTTTTCGCATCGCTCAGGAAGGTGCCATCCATGTCTACTGCAATCAGTTTAACGCTCATATCCCTTCTCCAGTGTCGTTTGATCGGCTTCCGGTTTTGCCACCGCGCGCGCTACCAGCGCCGCGATAATCACTAACCCTAACACCACCAGCATGGCGCTGCGCAGCCCGTAGTGCTCCCCCAGGAAACCGAGCAGCGGCGGCCCTACCAGGAAGGCGAGGTAGCCGGTTGTGGCCACCACGCTGACGCGCGTGGGCGCATCCGGGCCGGTGTCGCTGGCGGCGGAAATGGTGAGCGGGAAGCCGAGCGACGCGCCCAGCCCCCACAGGATCACCGAGACCCCGGCAATCCAGTCCACGTCCACGAAGATGATCATCGCAATGCCAAGCCCGCCGAGCAGGGCGCTGGCGCGCACCACCGCCACGCGGCTGTAGCGGTCGATAAACCAGCCGCCGGTAAAGCGGCCGACGGTCATGCCGAGGGTAAACCCGGCGTAAATCAGCGAGCCGGAGGTTGGGCTAAAGCCGTGACCGTCCACCATCAGCAGCGGCAGCCAGTCGTTCGCGGAGCCTTCGGCAAAGGCCATCGCCAGCACCACCACGCCAATCAGCATCAGCTGCATATCCCGGTAGAACGGCAGCCCTTTCTCTGCTGATTTTTGTTCATCAGCGGTATTTTTCCCCGTACCGCCAGGGATCAGCCGGATACCCGTCAGGATCGGAATGATGCACACCAGCGCCGCCAGTAAAATATGCAGAGTCGCCGCAATCCCGAACGCCGTTAGCGCCATTCCGACGCCCGCGCCCGCCAGCGTGCCGAGGCTGTAAAAGCCGTGCATCATCGGCAGCACGGTTTTGTTCATCTCCTGCTCGACGGCAGCCCCCTCGACGTTAATCGCCACTTCTGCCGCACCGAAGCTGCCGCCAAAGACCGTCAGCCCCAGGGCAAACAGAATGGGCGAGGCAAACCACAGCGCCACGCTCAGCACCATCATGCCGAACACCGCGCAGCACATGGTGGTGCGGATCACCGCTTTCGTGCCGAAGCGTTTTACCAGCCACGCGGAGCAGAGAATGCCGCTCATGGAGCCTATCGACAGGCCGAACAGCACAATGCCCATTTCCGCCGTTGAGACGGATAAAATATCGCGGATAGCGGGCGTGCGCGTTGCCCAGGAGGCCATCAGCAGCCCTGGAATAAAGAAGAACATAAACAGCGCCCACATGCGGAGCTGCAGGGCCTTGCGGGGAGAGGTCAGCGTCATTGGGTTCACACCAGAAGTACAACAATAGCGACAACACTAGCAAGTTTGTGTACATTTGTACATAAACCGGATGAGGAATTTATGAGCAGACCACCGAACGATCCGCACCGTCGGGAAAAGATCCTGCAGGCGACGCTGGACACCATCGCCGGGCACGGTATTCATGCCGTCACGCACCGTAAAATCGCCAGCTGCGCGGGCGTGCCGCTGGGGTCGATGACCTACTATTTCGACGGCAAAGAGCCGCTGCTCGAAGAGGCATTCACCTGGTTTACGCAGCAGATGTCGCAGCAGTACCGGGATTTCTTCGCTGGCGTCACCGGCCCGGAAAGGGCGTGTGAAGCCATCACCGCGCTGATCCACAGCTCGCAGGTGACAACGCCGCACAACATGGCGCTGATGTATCAGCTGTATGCCTTTATGCACCGCAGCGCGGCGCTTAAAACGGTGATGCAGGACTGGATGAAGATGAGCCAGGACACGCTGGAGCAGTGGTTTGACCCGGTGACCGCCCGCGCGCTGGACGCGTTCATTGAAGGGATGACGCTCCATTTTGTCACCGACAGGCAGCCGCTGTCCCGGGCGGAGATCCGGGCGATGGTGGGGAGAATTGCCGGTGAGCGGGAGTGATGCCCCGCGCAGCGGCAGGGCAGCAACGCTACCGTCCCTGAATTTTTTTCCCGCAGGCGTCGACGACCGCTTCGCCGTCCTCTTTGGAAAATGCCCCTTTTTGCGCGTCGGGCAAGATCTCAAGCACACGCTCGGAGGGGCGGCAAAGACGCGTGCCCAGCGGCGTCACGACTATCGGACGGTTAATCAGGATCGGGTGTTGCAGCATTAGCCCGATAAGCCGATCGTCCGAAACGCTCTCCTCTGCCAGGCCCAGACGTTCGTAAGGCTCTACGTTTTTACGCAGCAGCTCCCGCGCTGAAATCCCCATATCTGCAATCAGCTTAACCAGCTCATCGCGCGTCGGCGGCGTCTCCAGATAGAGAACAATCTCGGGCTCGACCCCGCTGTTGCGGATCATCTCCAGGGTATTACGCGACGTGCCGCAGGCCGGGTTGTGGTAAATAGTGATGTTGCTCATGTCGGTTGCTCATTACAGAGTGAAAGAGAGACGCAGCGCCAGCGCGGCAAGCGTCACCAGCAGCACGGGGATCGTCATGATAATGCCCGTACGGAAATAATAGCCCCACGTGATGGTGATATTTTTCTGCGCCAGAACGTGAAGCCAGAGCAGGGTGGCCAGGCTGCCAATGGGGGTTATTTTCGGCCCCAAATCGCAGCCGATGACGTTGGC
>CAMKZP010000406.1 GCA_946477805.1 uncultured Enterobacter sp. | reverse complement strand
ACGAGATTTCTGCCTGTCTCGTGGGCTCGGAGATGTGTATAAGAGACAGGCAAAGGCCAGCTCGGTGTTGGCGGGGGAGAGGGTGATCACGCGCGGCGCGGCGAAAAGCCACGCCGGTGCGAGCAGAAGCAGGGCGGCCAGCGCCCTTAGCGTATCTTTAACCACGCGCCAGATTCTGCACCAGGCGCTCCACCATCAGGGTGGACTGTTTTGCCGCAACGGCCAGGAACTCGTCGAAGCTCAGATGGGACTGCTGGTCAGCCACGTCGGAGATGGCGCGAACGACCACGAACGGGACCTGGAAGTTATGGCAAACATGCGCGATTGCCGTGGCTTCCATTTCGACGGCGACGGCCTGCGGGAAGTTGTGACGGATTTTCGCCAGGCCAACGGAGCCGTTAATAAAAGCGTCACCGCTGACGATCAGGCCGCGAACGGCATTCAGGTTCAGCTCTGCGATGCAGGTTTCTGCTGCCGCAACGAGCTTGTCGTCTGCTTTAAACCCGGCCGGGCAGCCCGGAAGCTGGCCGTATTCATAGCCGAACGCGGTCACATCTGCATCGTGGTAACGCGCTTCATCGGAAACGACGATATCACCCACCTTCAGCGTCGGCGCCAGGCCACCCGCAGAACCGGTATTGACGATGACGTCTGGCTTGCAGCGCTCGAGCAGCAGGGTTGCGCCCAGTGCGGCAGCCACTTTACCGATGCCTGATTTCAGCAGAGCAACGTCAACGCCGTTCAGCTGGCCGGTATAGATTTCGCAGCCACCGAGGGAGAGGGTCTGACGGTTCTCAATTTTGTCACGCAGGAGCGTAACTTCTTCTTCCATTGCACCAATAATGCCGATTTTCATAGATTTACTCGCGATGTGCCTTGTTAAGATGCATAGTCTATCATGCGGTTAAGGGGAAACGCATTCTCAGCGGGGGAGCACATGTCACCAATCGATTTTCGCACCAAAATTAACTGGCACCGACGTTTCCGTTCGCCTCAGGGCGAAAAAAATGAACATGAAATCCTGCGCATTTTTGAGAGCGATCGCGGGCGAATCATCAACTCGCCGGCCATCCGTCGGTTACAGCAAAAGACCCAGGTGTTCCCGCTGGAGCGTAACGCTGCGGTGCGCACGCGTTTAACCCATTCAATGGAAGTTCAGCAGGTCGGTCGTTATATTGCCAAAGAGATTTTGAGCCGCCTCAAAGAGCAGCGGCTGCTGGAAACCTACGGTCTGGACGAGCTGACCGGGCCGTTCGAAAGCATCGTTGAGATGGCCTGTCTGATGCACGATATTGGTAATCCGCCTTTTGGGCATTTCGGTGAAGCGGCCATTAACGACTGGTTCAAACAGCGGCTTTTCCCTGCAGATGCGAAAAGCCAGCCGCTCAGCGATGACCGCTGCGCGGTGCGGGATTTGCGCCTGCGGGAAGGGGAGGAGGGGGTAAACGATCTGCGCCGCAAGGTGCGCCAGGATCTCTGCCAGTTTGAGGGCAATGCGCAGGGGATCCGCCTGGTGCATTCCCTGATGCGGATGAACCTGACGTGGGCGCAGGTGGGCTGCATTCTGAAATACACGCGCCCGGCATGGTGGATGGGCGAAACGCCTCCCACGCACAGCTATCTGATGAAAAAGCCGGGCTATTATCTCTCAGAAGAAGCCTATATTGAGCGGCTGCGCAAAGAACTTTCATTAACGCCACATGGTCGCTTCCCCTTAACGTGGATTATGGAAGCCGCCGACGACATTTCCTATTGCGTTGCCGACCTGGAAGACGCCGTTGAGAAAAGAATATTCAGCGTCGAGGAGCTTTATCAGCATCTTTATGACGCCTGGGGCCAGCATGATAAAGGGTCGTTGTTTGCTCAGGTCGTCGAAAATGCCTGGGAAAAATCTCGCTCCAATTCATTAAGCCGCAGCACTGAAGATCAGTTCTTTATGTATCTACGGGTCAATACCTTAAATAAACTGGTGCCCTACGCGGCCTCGCGGTTTATTGATAATTTACCGTTGATTTTCAGCGGGGAATTTAATCACGCGCTGCTGGAAGATGACAGCAGCTTTAGCCAGCTTCTTGAGCTTTATAAGCACGTCGCGATGCGGCACGTGTTCAGCCATCCTGATGTTGAGCAGTTAGAATTACAGGGATACCGGGTTATCAGCGGCTTACTGGATATTTATGGCCCTCTGCTGCAATTATCCGTCGAGGAGTTTAGCGAGCTGGTGGAAAACGAGCGCGTGCGGCGGCTGCCGATAGAATCCCGGCTTTATCAGAAACTGTCCACCCGCCATCGCCTGGCGTATGTGGAAGCGATTGGCAAACTGGACAGGCAGTCGACCCAATGGCCGGTGCTGGAATATTATTATCGCTGTCGTCTTATCCAGGACTATATCAGCGGCATGACGGATTTGTATGCCTGGGACGAATACCGGAAGCTCATGGCCGTTGAATAATTCCGGAGTTTTGTAAAGACGGCCAATAAATTTTTACTTTTTCCATAAACTTAATCCCGGAACTAAGCGGTATAAAACGAATCTGAGTTACACAGCAATTTTGCGTTATTGGGTAAATCGAGATTGAGAAACATGAAAAAAACCACATTAGCAATGAGCGCACTGGCTCTGAGTTTAGGATTAGCGCTGTCCCCTGTGGCTGCAACTGCAGCCGAGACCGCGTCGTCGGCAGCAACCGCACAGCAAATGCCAAGCCTGGCACCGATGCTCGAAAAAGTGATGCCATCGGTGGTGAGTATTAACGTTGAGGGCAGCACGACGGTTAATACGCCGCGCATGCCGCGTAACTTCCAGCAGTTCTTTGGTGACAACTCGCCGTTCTGCCAGGACGGTTCGCCATTCCAGAGCTCTCCGTTCTGTCAGGGCGGCGGCGCCGGGGATAACGGCCAGGGCGGTGGCCAGCAGCAAAAATTCATGGCGCTGGGCTCGGGCGTCATTATTGACGCGGCGAAAGGCTACGTGGTGACCAACAACCACGTTGTCGATAACGCCAGCACCATCAAGGTACAGCTGAGCGACGGTCGCAAGTTTGATGCGAAAGTGGTGGGTAAAGATCCGCGCTCCGACATTGCGCTGATCCAGATCCAGGATCCGAAAAACCTGACGGCGATTAAGCTTGCCGACTCTGACGCACTGCGCGTCGGTGACTACACCGTGGCGATCGGCAACCCGTTCGGCCTGGGTGAAACCGTGACCTCAGGTATCGTTTCTGCGCTGGGCCGCAGCGGCCTGAATGCGGAAAACTACGAAAACTTCATCCAGACGGATGCAGCGATTAACCGCGGTAACTCCGGCGGTGCGCTGGTGAACCTGAACGGTGAACTGATTGGTATCAACACCGCGATCCTGGCACCGGACGGCGGCAACATCGGTATCGGCTTTGCGATCCCGAGCAACATGGTGAAAAACCTGACTGCGCAAATGGTGCAGTATGGTCAGGTGAAACGCGGTGAGCTGGGTATCCTCGGGACCGAGCTGAACTCCGAGCTGGCGAAAGCGATGAAAGTTGACGCCCAGCGCGGCGCGTTCGTCAGCCAGGTGATGCCGAACTCCTCTGCGGCGAAGGCGGGCATTAAAGCGGGTGACGTGATCACCTCCCTGAACGGTAAGCCGATCAGCAGCTTTGCCGCCCTGCGGGCCGAAGTGGGCTCAATGCCGATTGGCAGCAAAGTGTCTCTCGGCCTGCTGCGTGACGGTAAGCCAGTTAACGTGAGCCTTGAACTGCAGCAGAGCAGCCAGAACCAGGTTGATTCCAGCACCATCTTCAGCGGCATCGAAGGTGCCGAGATGAGCAACAAGGGCCAGGATAAAGGCGTTGTGGTGAATAACGTGAAAGCGAACTCCTGTCTCTTATACACATCTCCGAGCCCACGAGACAGGCAGAAAT
>CAMKZP010000405.1 GCA_946477805.1 uncultured Enterobacter sp. | reverse complement strand
GCATAATCCTGTAGGGTGAAGGGTGCTCCCCGTCAAGCAGAAGGCTCAGCAGTTTGGCATCCATCGCGGGTAGCATACGGTCAAGATGCAGCAGTCTCGCCAGTATCTTCATATCCCGTTCCGTGCGGCGACGAAAGTAATGCGAGGCAAGCTGATACACGCCGTTGTTCTGTTCAATATCAAGATACGTGAGGCGGACATTGAAATCCCGTCGCAGCGTGCGCGTCGTTACCCCAAATTCATCAGCTAGCGTCCCGATATGCAGCTTTTCACCCTGAAACAGACGGCTCAGGATGATTGAGAGGCGGGTTGCCAGTCTGTCATGTTCATTTTCTTGTGTTATCAGCGTCATACATCGTTCCCGAATTTTGCCGGGGAATGATGCCAGCACTAGCGGACAGGATTTGTCCGCCCTGAACTTTTTTTAAAGCCTGATGGCCTTAAATATAAGTACTAAACGCCGGTACTCTCAGGTGAATAAAGATGCTTCTGGCGCATGTAGGCAATAAAAATGCAGGATGGTAGCGTCACCCTGTATGCGGGACCGGCTAAATCAATCAGCAGCCAGAGAGAACTGAGCACCCAGCCCACGGGACCGGCAAAAGCGCCCATGGTACGCGTCAGCATGGCATTTCCTGCAATGGTCAGCCCTCTGCCTAACAGGGCTTTCGCCACACCATTTGTGACAACAAGTGCCATCTGATAGGCCGCAAACCCGGATGTTTTTATCCCCGCCTGGATTGCCATGGTCAGCAACTCTGGCGTGGGGTTGCTGTAGCCTGTCTGCAATTCTTCCGCCACGGTCTTTAGCTGGTCAGGCGTCATCTTCTCAAGACTTTTCTCCAGGATCTTCATCAGCAGATTCATTTCAATGGTTTCAACACTGGATTTGTTGTTGTAGTTCACCTTCATTTTATCGCAGGCATCGGTGAGAATTTCCCGGTACAGCACCCCTTTACCCCAGCGGAGCAGCGTGGCAAAGCTGTTCGCCCCAAACGTCTGAACCTCGGCGGCAATGGCATCCCAGTAGCGCGGGTGGTTGGGCTTGTGTTTTTTATACTGAGGATCATAGGTCAGCGTTTCCGTGATGCGTGCCAGTCCGTCTTTCGGATCGCAGATAAGCACAGAAACCAGTAAATCCAGATCGTCACGATGGCAGTGGCGCAGAAACTCAAGGTCGGGGTCGTGTCGGTAGGTAGCCATATTTCACCTCATTGCAGATATTGGACCTGACAGTTTAAGGAAGCCCCCGGACAGGGTTTGTCCGCCTGAAAAACAAAAAAGTAAAAAAAACCTGCCCGAAAGCAGGTTTCTGTTCACCAGATATTGTATTCCGGTTACTTTTTGCGCCACTCCTTTTCCACTTTATTCGCGAAGGCATCGCACTGACGCGCATATTCCGGGTTATAGAGCAGCTCCGACTGCGAAAGCTGCATGGCGGTCATGCTGCCGTTACGGGCATTTGATTCGAGCCAGGTTCTGCCATAGGTTTTGTTCATCACCTGAAGTACCCGGTTGAATACCGGTCCGTTGAAGCGGGCATTGAGATTAACGCCTTTTACCTGAAGGCCGCTGTCACTGGTCTGGGTCAGGCGGGTGGAGTACATCGCGCAGAAGGTCGAATTGGTAATCATCTGAGCGTCAGCCTGCTCGTCGGCGAACGCGCTGTGGCTGAAGGCTGAAAGCAGAATTGCGGCGGTTAACAGTTTTAAAATTTTCATCATGTTCCCTTATGGATTGAAAAGCGGAGACAGCCTGCCATACGGAGCGGTCAGGAGATGTCCGGCAGAGAAAAAAGTCAGGGTTTCAGAGAGGGAGCCAGTCGCCAGCGGTGAGGTCCAGCAGATTCCAGAACAAAGGCCAGTTGAGCGAGGTCCCGTCTTGCGGTCCGGGGAGATACGTCAAACTGCCGGGTGATGTAGCGAACAGATATTGTCTGACCGTAAAACAGCACCATGGTCAGCCGGATAAGCCGTTCTCCCTGTCCAGTGACACGTTGCCTGCAACGGCTGGCTTTCATCGTTGCCATATGCGCCATCGGTCCCCTTTCTGAAAAGAATCGAGATGTCTGGCAAGCCAGATATCAGGGCACGAATCGCCGGTAACGCAGCGGGCAGTAAACCGGTGGCAGTTAAAGTCGAGCAGGCTGTAAGGATAGTGCTGACCCACTGCCGCCTTTGCCCGTTCAGCGGCCCGCGCACAGCCCTGTGGCGTCAAATCCATACAGTCGGTATACACCGAGATAGCGGAGTTCCAGCCATCGAGCCGGTCAAGAAACCCTTTTGCCTTACTTTTGATAACGGTTCCATCTCCATCAAGATGAACAATATCGCCGTTACCCACATAGATACCGCTGTGTGCGGCAAGGCCAAAAAGCAGTTCGCACTGCACGATACCGCCGTAAGCCGGTTCATCGACGCAGGAGAGAATGCAGTTATCGATAAATGAATCCACGAAGTTAAGCAGTAGAAGCCGGTACATAACATTCAGTTCCTTACTACGGGGGAGAGGGGGGATGCGGGGGAAACGTAGTGAATACTCAGCTTTCCCACAAAATACGGACCGTGAAAACCCCCATCTCGTGGTAAGCCATAAAGTTACTTTCCCATAGCGACCAGAACTCACGGGCGTCGATATGAGAGATATCGCCACAGCGGGAAAGCCAGGTGTACTGATGCGTCCAGCTCACATCGACATCTTTTTCAAGCTCAGGCCACGGATGTCCTGCATAGTGAAAATCGGTGACGTAATCGAACTGCCAGTTTTCTCCGGCAGGGATGAGGCGTATTTCGACCGGATGCCAGCCACCCGTTTCCGGTGAGTATTCAGGGTCACGAAAGTTAATGGTTAATCCGGTGATGGGGTGACGATGAGGCGGTTTCTGCGCGACGATATCCAGAAGCATTTGGGTGAACGACCGGGAGAGCGGCAGCACATAGCCTCCCTGCAATATAGCGGGTGATGACATAGTGAATTTCCTTTTTAAGGGGTATGGAACACAGAAAAAGCGGGGGGTTAGTCCTGACTGAGCGCGGTAAGCTGCGTCATACGATGCTGCCAGTCGGCATAACAGCGGTGCATAAAGAGCCTGCTGCTGTCCGCCTCGATAAGACAAATATCCGGGCTTCTCAGTACAGCGGCAAGAAACCCGGTGTTGTTGGTGCTGCCCTGACCAAATAGTGGGCGAAACACACGCGACGGGAAACTGTCCTGCTGTTGTTCAAGAATGGCGTGAATCGCATCAAGCGCTATCCATTCACGGGAGAACAGCCCCCCTTCGCCATTGGCGGTTAAGCGCAGGGCAAGGCTTCCGGTTTCACCCTCTTTACCCAGCTCATACGTCAGCAGACCCTTACTGTGGGGACTGATTTTCTCGGCGTCCCCACTGTAGAACACGGTAAAGCTTTCGGTGACGGCGGCTTCGGTAGCGATTTTTTTCTTACTCATGGTTCAGCGCCTCAATCAGGTTCTGGAGTTGAGTGATAACGGTTGTGTCCGGGAACACCAGATAGATACCCTGTCCGTTATCGCAGACGATGCCGAGCAGGAGATACCAGCCATCATCAAGCGCGGTGACGTATTCAGGGTTAGCCAGCGCCACTGCCAGCAGCGGGTCTTCGGGGAGTGTGTCATCGTGGTTGAGATGCCAGAGCAGGGTTCCCGTTTCGTTCCAGAAATCGGTAAACAGGTCGATATCATCGACGGGGCCGAGGATTTCATTGCTGAGGGACGCCAGTGCGGAGGCGGGCAGGTTGAGAAGGGGAAGACTGGTGGGGGTCGTGAGTTTAAACATGATTATCTCCATAATGAATTGATTTACATGGAAATAATATGTGCATAAAAAGAGGTTTTTTACGGTCATAGTCGTTGGTGTGGGTGAGCTTTGTGAATGTACAAAATCA
>CAMKZP010000404.1 GCA_946477805.1 uncultured Enterobacter sp. | reverse complement strand
GGCGTAGAGGTAGAAGAGAATGGAGCTGGTTGCACAAAATGCGATAGCCCACAGCATCGGCCAGGCCGTGTTAAACGTCGCCATCGACAGCAGCGCGCCCACGATGGCGCCAATCCCGAAGCGGAACGTCCCGGCCAGCGAGGAAGCGGTTCCCGCCATGTGTGGGAACTCATCCAGGATAACCGCCATCGCGTTGGACGACACCATCGAGACGCAGCCGACAAACGCGGCCACCCCCACCACCAGCGCCCAGAAGCTGACGCCGAGAAACGCGCTCACCACAAGCCATATCGCCATCACAAACTGGATCCACAGCCCCGCGCGGAACATGTTGATCGCGCCGACTCTGCGCACAAAGCGGCTATTAATGATGGTCATGACAAACAGGAACACGATATTCAGCGCGAAGTAATAGCCAAAGTGCTGCGGCGAAACGTGGTTCAGCTCGATATAGACAAACGGCCCGGCGCTCAGGAAGGAGAACATTCCGGCAAAGCTGAAACCGCTCGCCAGCATGTAGCTGAGGACGCGCTTGTGGCGAAACAGCGAGGCGAAATTGCCCATCGTGGTCCGGATGTGGAATTTCTGCCGCCGCTCAACGGGCAGGGTTTCATCTATAAAGAAGAAGATCATCGCCGAGGCGAGCAGCGCGGCAATCGCCAGGATCCAGAAGATAGCGTGCCAGCTAAACCACACCAGCACGGCCCCACCGACCATCGGCGCCACCAGCGGCGCAATGGTGGTGACCAGCATGACGAACGACATCATGCGGGAGAACTCCTCTTTCGGATAGACGTCGCGCATCAGGGCATTAATGACCACGCTTGCCGCGGCGGCGGCAAGGCCGTGGAAAAAGCGCATAACGATCAGCTGATCGATACTCTGCGCCAGCGCACAGGCCACGGCTGCACCGGCAAAGATCAGCGTCCCGCCCAGGATCACCGGCTTGCGCCCGAGGCTGTCGGCCATTGGGCCATACAGCAGCTGGCCAATAGCAAAACCGAGAATGTAGGTGCTGAGCGTCATCTGCGCGCTGCCCGCCGGTACGCCAAACTGCGCGGAAATCACCGGCAGCGCGGGCAGATACATATCGATGGACAGCGGCATCAGCATGGCCAGCAGGCCAAGAATGAACACGATTTTGAACGACGAATGTGGCCTGGTGGTCACAGAGTTCTCCTGAAATTAGCGTGAAAGCAGACCGACGCTGGCGATCTCTTCTTCCGTCAGCGGGCGGTATTCGCCTGGCGCAAGGTCCGGGTCGAGTTCAATCGCGCCAATACGTTCACGATGCAGGCCCACAACGTGGTTGCCCACCGCGGCAAACATGCGCTTCACCTGGTGATAGCGCCCTTCGCTGATGGTCAGACGCACCTCCGTTGGGGTGATGACCTCAAGCACTGCCGGTTTGGTGAGATCTTTTTCATTATGCAGCTGAACGCCGTTGGTGAATTGCTCTGCCGTGTCATCCGATACCGGGGACTCCAGCATCACCCGATAGGTTTTCTCACAGTGGTGGCGCGGAGAGGTAATGCGGTGCGACCATTGGCCGTCATCGGTCATCAGCACCAGGCCCGTGGTGTCGATATCCAGACGCCCGGCGGCGTGCAGCTTGTGCGCCACCGGCTCGTCGAGGAAGTAGAGCACCGTTGGGTGATCCGGATCGTCCGTTGAACAGACGTAGCCTTCAGGTTTGTTGAGCATGAAGTAGCGCGGGCCGTGCTGCTGGGTCAGCGGATTACCGTCATACTCGACCTGATGTTCAGGCTGGAGTTTGAAAGCGGTGTCTTTCACAATGTCGCCATCCACGGTAACGCGGCTGGCGCGAATTTCGCGCCCGGCAATAGCGCGGCTTACGCCGAGCTGCTGAGCGATAAACTTATCAAGTCGCATGAAATCTTTTTAGCCTTAATGGTGCTGAGAGTCGGACAACGCGTCCGAAAAAGAAGCGGTCAAGAACGGTTCAGTATAATGGTCTGGTTGCGCCACTCAAGGGAAAAAGTTTCGTGGCATACTATGTGCGAGATAACGAAACCGAGATCCCATGACTTTTACACTTCGTCCCTATCAGCAGGAAGCCGTCGACGCCACCCTCGCCTGGTTCCGTAAACACCGGGAGCCTGCGGCCATTGTGCTTCCGACCGGCGCAGGCAAAAGCCTGGTCATTGCCGAACTGGCACGGCTGGCGCGCGGACGCGTGCTGGTGCTGGCGCACGTTAAAGAGCTGGTCGCGCAAAACCACGCCAAATACTGCGCGCTTGGGCTGGAGGCCGATATCTTTGCCGCCGGTTTAAAACGCAAAGAGAGCCACGGCAAAGTGGTGTTTGGCAGCGTGCAGTCGGTTGCGCGCAATCTTGACCTGTTTCGCAGCGAATTTTCACTGCTGATTGTCGACGAGTGCCACCACATCAGCGATGACGACGACAGCCAGTATCAGCAAATTCTTGCGCACCTGAAAGAGGTGAACCCTCACGTGCGCCTGCTCGGCCTGACCGCCACGCCGTTTCGTCTGGGGAAAGGCTGGATCTACCACTTTCACTATCACGGCATGGTGCGCGGAGACGCAAACGCGCTGTTCAGCGACTGCATTTACGAGCTTCCCCTGCGCTACATGATCAAACATGGCTACCTGACGCCGCCGGAGCGGCTGGACATGCCCGTCGTTCAGTACGATTTCAGCCGCCTGCAGGCGCAAAGCAACGGCCTGTTCAGCGAGGCGGACCTCAATCAGGAGCTGAAAAAGCAAAAGCGCATTACGCCGCACATCGTCAGCCAGATTGAGGAGTTCGCGCAGACCCGCAAAGGGGTGATGATTTTTGCCGCCACCGTGGAGCACGCCCGCGAAATTACCGGGCTATTGCCCGCTGGCGACGCCGCGCTGATCACCGGTGAGACGCCCGGCCCGGAGCGCGACAGCCTGATTGACGCCTTCAAGGCACAGCGGTTTCGCTATCTGGTGAACGTCTCGGTGCTAACCACCGGGTTTGACGCTCCGCACGTTGACCTGATTGCGATTTTGCGCCCCACCGAGTCCGTCAGCCTGTATCAGCAAATTGTCGGCCGCGGCCTGCGCCTTGCGCCCGGAAAAACCGACTGCCTCATTCTGGACTACGCGGGCAACCCGCACGACCTCTACTCCCCCGAAGTGGGCACGCCGAAGGGCAAAAGTGACAACGTGCCCGTTCAGGTTTTCTGCCCCGCCTGCGGGTTTGCCAACACCTTCTGGGGCAAAACCACCGCCGACGGCACGCTGATTGAGCATTTTGGCCGTCGCTGCCAGGGCTGGTTTGAAGACGATGACGGCCATCGCGAGCAGTGCGATTTCCGCTTCCGCTTTAAAAATTGCCCACAGTGCAACGCCGAAAACGACATTGCCGCCCGCCGCTGCCGGGAGTGCGACACCGTGCTGGTCGATCCTGACGACATGCTC
The DNA here is from genome assembly GCA_946477805.1 of uncultured Enterobacter sp. Classification (GTDB taxonomy): domain Bacteria; phylum Pseudomonadota; class Gammaproteobacteria; order Enterobacterales; family Enterobacteriaceae; genus Enterobacter. Next base: position 479 of record CAMKZP010000404.1, on the reverse strand, counting down.
AAAGCGGCGCTGAAGCTGAAGGATGCCCTGGTGCTGCGCTGTTCCGGCATGGTGCTGCAGCCCGGCGCGGATGAGAAAGGCGAGTGGCTGAAAATCACCTATTACGATGAGGATGGCGCGGACGTCAGCGAGCGTTTCCGGGTCCACACGCCAGCCCAGCGGACCGCCTTCGAACAGCTCTTTATCCGCCCGCATACCCGCACGCCGGGCGTGCCGCTGCGCTGGATAACCGTTGCCGATATCGTCCGCCAGCAGGTATTGCTGCGCCACCCGGATTTCGTCGTCGCCCGCAAAAAAGGCCAGTTCTGGCAGGTGCGCGAGAAGGTCTTTGACTACGAAGGACGCTTTCGCCGGGCAAATGAATTGCGCGGTTAGCAGGACTTTTCATTGATGTGAGGGGCGTTTGAGTATAAAATGCCGCCCGCTTCACATCCGTGATGCAGAACACTCACCTGCTGCTGGGTCGCCTGTAGTAGGGC
>CAMKZP010000403.1 GCA_946477805.1 uncultured Enterobacter sp. | reverse complement strand
GAGATTTCTGCCTGTCTCGTGGGCTCGGAGATGTGTATAAGAGACAGGTCATTGCGTAACCTCTTCGAATTTTGCTTTGCACTTGGCATAAACGGCCTGAACCTCTTGTTGAAGCTGCATTCCGACCGTCATTTTGTAAGCTGCCTGGAAGTGAGTTTTGAGAGCATGCATGTTTTTCGCCTGCTTCATGTCCTCACATAGTGACTGGATGGTGTTGATAAGTTCCTGTTTTGCGTTTTCTTCCGACTGGATGATTTCGCTTTCAGGGGTGTAGGGCATAACTGGCTCCGTGTATATGCCTTCGCTCTCGTTGAGCACATCGACGGCATTATCCAGACGGTCAGCACGCGGCCAGTATTTATATGCTCTTTTGACGATCGTCTTCCTGGCCATCTCAGACCAGAAGTTGACCCATGGGCCTTTTGGTGATGTTCCCGCTTTGCTCACTTTCCTGATTTCTTCTATCTCAGCGAGACTCATCTCTTCAGTGAGATAGTCTCCATCAGCGGTTTTAACTGTGCAGTAGCCACCGATAACGGCGCCGCGATCGTCAGGTGTAGCAAATGGGTTGTATTTGTGAGCTGGCGCCTTATCGAGACCTAATGTCTCGTAGTCGTCGCTTGCATGAACTAGCTTGCACTGACCCCACTTGATGACGCCAGCCGACTGGGCGATGTGCAGAAGGCCCATATAGCTGATATCGAGGCAGACCATACCGTCTCGCGGAACCAGATAAGCCAGTTTGCTTGCAGGGTTCAGGCTAATGCCGACAGCTGCAACGTTGATAATCGCGTTCTGGGCGCTGGTGGGGTTGGCAATCGCCGTTTCTGCCAATTTTTGATTACGCTGGAATAACTGGATAGCGAACTGGCATTCCTTTGCCCATGTCAGAGACTGATCGGTAAGGGCGCCGACAAACAGCGGCTCCTGCTCCTTAACGAACTGAATCAGATCGAAGCTCATAATCACTCCTTAAAACGGGCAGGGCGCTTTGCGCTGCCATTCTTCTTCGGCGCGGGCATACGCGCAGGCCGAAATGTATTCGTTGTAGGCCTCTTCGGCCTTTTCTCCGATAAGCGCAAACTGGGCTTCCTGGGGCAGGAACAAGCTGCTCATTTCCAGAGGTTTCGTAGGGAACATGGCAATCAGTTCTTTCGCCCGGTCGTCGATCCACTTCTCTTTCTCGTCGTCGAGCTGCTGCTCAACCCATAGCCGATCTTCGATGCGGTCGTAAGTGAGGTATGCGTTCATGGCTGAACTCCTGAAATTTGGATGTGCAGATCCCGCCCGCAGAAAGCCAGGCCGATCGGTCGAACAGGGTGGTTGGTATCAGTGAACCATTGGCTCGCCGCGCTCATTCAGCAGCACAACGACGGAATCACTTTTGATGATGGTTTTTTCGAAGATGTTGAAGGCGTACAGGCCTTTCTCAACGTTCGCAGAGGCGCGATAAGTTTTGCCGTGGTGTTGCAGCATTGTGCCCGGTAAAACCTCGCTACGTGGCACTGATGCGGTGCCGTAGTGCATTCCAATCATACCTTCACCTCAACCTGTTCCAGGAGGCCAGCGATATGCATCTGCCAGCGGTTCAGCGTCAGCTTGTCGCGCGGTGCCGATACCGATGTCAGCTGCCACTCGTTATCGTTGAGCTTTTTGGCGGTGTACTGCTTACCGTTGTGGGTGACTGTCATGATGCCTCCCGGGCGCGGAGCATTGCGTCGGCAATGTGATACGCATCTTCGGCTAATTCTTTGTACTGTGGTGATTTCGGGCCACCACCAAACGAATGCCCGTCCCATCTACGCACAATGGCTGCCATAGCCTTTGCCGCGAAGTAGTCGCGTAGCGACATACCACCACTGGTAATAACCTCTTCCACGCCTGGGGCTACCGGCTTTCTTATGTGTGGAAAAGCTGGTCCGCCATGATTTTCTTTGCTCATAATCATCTCCGCGCTTAAGGCCGCGCCGCCGAACGTTAAACAAGACTTCTGCGCTAATGGGCGGTGGATGGCCGCCGGTTGTCATAACTAAGCCGCCTCGGTGAAGCGACTGAGGTATGAAAAAAGCCGCTGATTAGGCGGCTTTATGTCTGCGAATAGAAAGGACCGGGCATCGCGTAATTCCGTCTACCTTTTCCCATTTCAAAAGAGGAAGGCGAAACACCTCAAACGTCACCTTTCCTACATAATCGTTCTCAAAATCCTTGGCGCCCACAGCCCAGACCTTTTCGAATCTGCGCTCGATGCAAAAAGCTGATGACCAGCCAAATTTTGAACCAGCACTGATAGCTTCTTTTTTGGTACGAAATGTGGGGATTATGGAAACAACCTCATCGACCTTAAGGCTAAGGCGATGATTTTCTTTGAAGCTTATGTGTATAGAAGCCATCGCCTTACCCTCTGTCGTTACCCGCTGATGCGGGAGAAATGCTTTAGTGGTGAAGGCCGGACGTTACCCCGGCGATGTGTTCAAGGTCGGACGAAACCGAACTCTCTGGGCCACCTGCCTGCCCAATCGTGAAATACGATGCGCTCACGTAGACGCTGTGCGTGTCACCGATTTCCCACGCCGCTTCACCCCAAAACATTCCGCGGTGTGCCCCGGCGTAATCCGGGGCTGAATGTTGGTTTTCAGTCGTCACTGTTACCTGTTACATAACTCCTCCGATACGGTGCGCCGCGTCGAAAAGGGTGGCAGCGGCTAGCCAAGAACTTTCGAAATGCTTTGGCGATTGGATGGCCGGCGCTGATCTCCGGCATAGCGGCCCCGGCTACTGACTGCATTGCAGTGTGTGAACTAGCCTCGTGTGCCGCTGGGGCATTTCTTTCCGCGCATCAGCCTGCGCATTCATCCAATCCCAAAACATTCCCTGTATTGGTCAGCGCCAACTCCCTGCCAGTGTTGCCCGTTCTCACGAGCGCCATCTTTCGCCGCGCTGAATCCTACTTATTTGCTTTTGGCTTACATGAAATCTCATTGCCAGCTCAGCTTGGGTGCACTTTCCCTTCATTTCCCTAATGATCTCCACATCCCGTAGTTTTAATTTCGCTTGGTGATTTTTCTCACCAGGTCGCTTAGAACTACGGCCACGGGAAATCATGTCATTCATGTTTTCCTGTTGTGTGCCGGACTCTAAATGGTCAGGGTTGATGCAGCGTGGGTTATCACATTTGTGTCGTACAACAAGACCCTCCAAATCTGCCGGTTTCAGGTTATTTGCTTCCATAAAGACCACGCGATGAAGGCTTGTTGTACGTCCCTGATACCTGACAACAACATATCCTCCGCCCCTGATACTTCTTGTGCGACCATGATCCTGGCAAGGTGTAGAAAGTTTCATATGCCTCCCATTTTCTTTACCGCTACCCCCTCATGAGGAGCCACCGGTAAAGATTCCCCGATGTTCGGGAACTGAGCAGCAAACCATTCCGGTGCGGATTCCTCTTCGTGTGCTATACCCGCCACGCGTTACACACCTGCCTCAATCCCATTGGGCGCCATTTCAATTTGCCAGGAGCGCTCCGGGTGATTTGCTGCTTGATTGAATTCTTAATGAGCAGGCGACTTGCTGTCCGCCGCTGGCTAACTTCGCTCAGCTGTCGATGTTTCGTTTCGATGAGCTAACAATAGCTAAAGCGATTATTTGAGTCAATCGCCAAAACGATATTTATCATCGATAAAGTGATAATCATATGATTGTTAAAGCGATTTTTATTGAAATTTATTTACGTGGTATGCTAATTTTTTTGGAGGGGGATATGTATGGACCATAAAGAATGGGTTGATAAGCTCCGCTGGCTAAGCCCAGAGCAGATCGTTCAGGTTCACTTTGGACTTCAGGAGGATATCAAGAAATTTTACAAGATGAGGGGGGCTGTCTCTTATACACATCTCCGAGCCCACGAGACAGGC
>CAMKZP010000402.1 GCA_946477805.1 uncultured Enterobacter sp. | reverse complement strand
CTTTCCCCACGCCGGGCACCAGAACCAGCGCGCGGCGCAGCTGCTCGGCGTACCTCACCAGTTCGGGGTTGCTGAATTCATCCCCGGAAATGGCGAAGAAAAAGCCGAACACGTCGCCAAAATCGTCGTTTACGAAGGGCGTTACCACGCCGGGCGGGAACTGGCGCGAGGCGTCGCCTACCCGACGGCGCAGCTCATCCCATATTTGCGGCAGCTCGTTTGAATGATAGCGTGAGGCAATATTGACGGTGATTTGCGACAGGCCGTTGGAGGAGATTGAGCTGACGTTATCCAGATAGGGCAGCTGCTGGAGCGCATTTTCCAGCGGGAGCGTGACTTCTTCCTCAACCTGCTGCGCCGACGCGCCGGGATAGTGGGTGACCACCACCGCGGTTTTGATGGTAAAGGCCGGATCTTCCAGCCTGCCGATGTTCAGCAGGGCAAAAATCCCGCCGACGCCGAGCAGCAGAATGGTCAGCCAGACGCGAATGGGGTTATTGATAAACTGGCGAGAGATGTCCATTACAGGCCCCGCTCGCGCGTCCAGATGCGTACCGGCTGGTTGGCGTGCAGCTCCCCTACGCCCGCCGCCACCACGCGTTCTCCTGCCTTGAGGCCGCTCAGGATCGCCACCCCTTCGGCGCTCACCTGGCCCACGCTGACCTTACGATCCTCCAGGTGCAGCGCGTCGCCTTCACCCTTCACCACCCAGACGTGCGGCTCATTTCGCGGGCTGTTGTCCGGGTTAAATACGGCCTCGGCCGGCACCACCAGCGTCTGGCCGCCAGAACCGGCAGGCAGATTCGTCAGGTTGACGGTCACCGTGCCGCTGACGCCGCCCACGGCGGGAAAATCATCCGGCCGCGGCATGGTGAGGATCACCTGCCAGGTCAGCGTGTTGCTGTCGCTGCTGCCAGAGTGCTCCTTGTAGACGGCGGTAAACTCGCGGCCCGGTAGGGCGTTTATCCTCACCACGGGGCGATACTGCGCGTTGCGGATATCCAGCGTTTTAAACAGATTCTCGGGAATGCTGAACACCACGTCCAGCAGATCGGTGCGCGTTAACGTCGCGATGGGCTGACCGGCGGAAACGACCTGATGATTACGCACGTGTACGCTGGCCGCCGTCCCGCTAAAGGGGGCGACGAGCGTCATCTGATTCAGCTCCTCGCGGGCGATTTGCAGCGCGGCGTTTGCCGAATCGCGGCTTGCCCGCTGAACGTCCATTTCGGCTTTTGAAATGGCCTGACGTCCCGCCAGCGTCTGGAAGCGATCGAACTGACGCTGCGCCAGCGTGGCGGCAGTCTGCCTGTCGTTCACCCGCTGCTGGGCCTCGCGGGCGTTCAGTCTTGCCAGCTGCTGCCCCTGCCTGATGGCGGCACCCTGGCGAATATCGAGGACTTCAATCTGCCCGCCGCGCTTAAACGCCAGGTCGGTGGCATCACCTGATTCAATACGCGCCGGAAAAACGCGCTGCTGTGTATTGCCGGGGGCAACCACCTCTGCCACTTTTACCATTCGCGGCTGCGGGGCGGCCTGCTCCGGCTTTGGGTCGCACGCGGAGAGCGTCAAAATAACCAAAGGCAAAAGCGTGATGTAACGATTCACTGTATTCCCCTGATAAAAAATCGTTTTATTTATTCCGTGCGGCGGGCTGGGGCGACGCTACTCTGCCAGAACAGAGACGACCATATAGGTGAATAAACCGATTGCCGTGCTGGCGATAACGGCAAGCGCAATAAATAAACCAAGGCGGATCAGGCTTAAACCATACATACATTCCTCCATGAGCCGGAAGTCGACGACAGTAAATTAATGCTCAGCGCATCGGGTGTCTGACTATGAGCATAGTCGGTGAATAAATAAATGTTAAATAACCACTATTCGCGGTGAGGCGCCTGATAACGAGAGGATCTCAACAATGTCACGCGCGAGTTGAATAACATCCTGATATTCCTGTGCTACGTTTAATAGCATTCATCTCTTTTTCCCGTAGCGGGCAGTGAAGCGCAATCCCCTGCGTTTTATGCGATCTCTCCTGGTTCACTCACACTGTGTTGGTTATAAAAAGGATGCTCGATATGTATAAAAATATTCTGGTTCCGGTGGATGTTTACGAGCCAAGTCTGGCAGACAAAGCCCTGCAGCACGCGCACTTCCTCGCACAAAGCGCGTCGGGCGACATTCATCTGCTGCACGTCATGCCAAAATTTTCAGCCGAACTGACGCGCGGCTTTATTTCAGACGCGCGAAAGATGGATGAATATATGATTAATAATTCGAAAGAAAAGCTCGCCGCTCTTGTTAAAAAGCTCAACCTTGCGCCGGAGCACGTTCATCTGCACGTCCGCAGCGGGAACATTCGCGATGAAGTGATTAAGCTGGCGGACGAGCTGTCCGTTGGGGCGATTATTATCGGTTCCCGAAATCCGAATATCCAGACTCATTTATTGGGATCCGAGGCGGCGAGTATCGTTCGGTACGCGCATGTCCCTGTTTTCGTTATTCGTTAATTGCATGAAAGCAAGGTGATTTCTGAAAAGAAGCTGAGGAAGTAACGATGAAAACAGAAAAACCTGACCGCCCGTATTATCAACAGACCGTTGATGAAACGCTGGCGAATAGCAATTCTACCCTGGACGGGCTGAGCGGCGCTGAGGCATCGGCCCGTCTCCAGCAATACGGCGAAAACGCGCTGCCGCAAAAACCGGGCAAGCCCGCCTGGCTGCGCTTTCTGGCCCATTTTAACGATGTGCTGATTTACGTTCTGCTGGTCGCCGCGCTGCTCAAGCTGATCATGGGCCACTGGGTCGATATGTTCGTGATCCTCGGGGTGGCCGTCATCAATGCCCTGATTGGTCATATTCAGGAGAGTAACGCCGAAAAATCGCTGCAGAGTATTCGCAATATGCTCTCCAGCGAAGCGGTGGTGGTGAGGCAAGGCAACCATGAAACGGTGCCCACCACGGCGCTGGTGCCGGGCGACATCGTGGTGATCCGCGCCGGGGACCGCATCCCCGCCGATCTGCGCGTGATTGAAGCGCATAACCTCCGCGTAGAAGAGGCCATCCTCACCGGGGAATCCACCGTTGTTGAAAAGAATACCGACCCGTTGAGCGGTGAGTTGCCCTTGGGCGACCGCTATAACTTGCTCTATTCGGGGACGACGGTCAGCTCCGGGGGCGGGAAAGGGCTGGTCGTCGCCACCGGGGGCGACACCGAGCTTGGCCATATTAACCAGATGATGTCTGACATCGAGAAGCACCGCACCCCGCTGATGGTGCAAATGGATAAGCTCGGCAAAACCATTTTCATCACTATTCTGGTGATGATGGTGGCCCTGTTTGTCTTCAGCCTCATCTTCCGCGACATGCCGGTATCTGAGCTGGTGCTGTCGCTGATAAGCCTGGCGGTGGCGGCGGTGCCGGAAGGGCTGCCGGCGATTATCTCTATCATCCTCTCTCTTGGCGTGCAGGCGATGGCGCGCCGCAAGGCCATTATTCGCAAGCTCCCCACCGTGGAAACCCTGGGGGCGATGACGGTCATCTGCTCGGATAAAACCGGCACCCTGACCATGAACGAAATGACGGTCAAAGCGGTCATCACCGCCGATACCACCTACCGCGTGGAGGGCGACAGCTACGAGCCGGTGGGGAATATTCATCCCGTTGATGACCCAACGCCCGTCACCGTTACCCCTGGCTCGGTGCTGGAGCGCTACCTGCGCACCATTGACCTCTGCAACGACAGCCAGCTGATGAAAGACGACCAGGGGCTGTGGAAGATTACCGGCGGGCCGACGGAAGGGGCGCTGAAGGTGCTGGCGGCAAAAATTCCGCTGCCGGCGGTAGACACGGAGATGCGCAGTAAGATCCCGTTCGATTCGCAGTATAAATACATGTCTACGCTCTATCGT
>CAMKZP010000401.1 GCA_946477805.1 uncultured Enterobacter sp. | reverse complement strand
GTTTAAATTGGTATGCTTTTAATTATCTATTTAGACAAATACCAGACCAAAATAAATAGTGGAAAAAAGGGTTTACCCATCGACATTTTTAGGGCGATGATATTCGTAATCTTGACCTTCCATAGCGCGGTAAAGGAGTTAATTCGTGACGCCTGCGATCATCAAAAATATCGAATGTTTTATCACTCGTCCGGACAGACATAACCTGGTGACGGTACGTGTTACAACGGAGCAAGGCGCCACGGGGCATGGCTGCGCGACGTTCCAGCAGCGGCCGCTCGCGGTGAAAACGCTTGTAGATGAATACCTGAAACCGCTACTGTTGGGCCGCGATGCGAACAACATCGAAGATCTTTGGCAGATGATGAACGTCAACGCCTACTGGCGCAACGGACCTGTCATGAATAACGCGATCGCAGGCGTTGATATGGCGCTGTGGGATATTAAGGGCCAGGCTGCCGGCATGCCCCTTTACCAGCTTTTTGGCGGCAAATCCCGCGATGCGATCCCGGCCTATACCCACGCCAGCGGTGAAACGCTGGACCAGCTGTTCAGCGCCGTGGACTCGCTCATCGCGCAGGGATATCGCCACATACGCTGCCAGCTCGGTTTTTACGGCGGTACGCCGTCCGACCTTCACGCGCCTGAAAACCCTACGCCAGGAGCATGGTTCGATCAGCAGGAGTACATGCGCAATACCGTCGAGATGTTTCGCGCCCTGCGGGAGAAATACGGCTGGAAGCTGAATATTTTGCACGACGTCCACGAGCGCCTGTTCCCGCAGCAGGCGGTGCAGCTGGCAAAACAGCTCGAGCCGTATCAGCCTTACTTTATCGAAGATATTTTACCGCCGCAGCAGAGCGCCTGGCTGGAACAGGTGCGTCAGCAAAGCTGCATCCCGCTGGCAATGGGGGAGCTGTTCAATAACCCGGCCGAATGGCATGACCTGATTGTGAATCGCCGGATCGACTTCATTCGCTGCCATGTGTCGCAAATTGGCGGGATCACCCCGGCGCTCAAGCTGGCTCATCTCTGTCAGGCTTTTGGCGTTCGCCTTGCCTGGCACGGACCGGGCGATATGACGCCCATCGGCGTCGCGGTGAATACGCATCTTAATATTCACCTGCACAATGCGGCCATCCAGGAGTTCATTCCCCGCTCAGAGATGACGGATAAAATATTCCCCGGCGCGCCGACGGTTAAGGACGGTTTTGTTTACCCGCCGGTGAAGGCGGGTACAGGGGTGGGGTTCAATGACGCGCTGGCGCTGGCGCATCCGGTGGTTTACAGGCCCCATGACTGGACGCAAAGCCGCCTGCCGGACGGTGCCATTCACACCCCATGATTCTGCCGACGGGCTAAATTGTCGTGGTTGTAGGGGATAACGTAGGTGCAGCTATAATTGATATCAATAATATCGCTGACTTCAAATACCTCGCCACCGTCAAGAATGCCACGGTTATTAATGTGCATTGCCGGGCTGCCTTTCCTGCAGCCCAGCAGTGACGCCTGTTCACGGCTGACGCTCACGGCGCGGTAGGTCGTCAGCATATGGGAAATGGCGAGCCCTTTGCCCAGCACATACTGCTGGATGGAGCGCTCAACCGCATGCTGATTCAAATCCGGGAACGTCGCGACCGGCATGCTGGAAATTTCCAGCTGCACCGGCGCATCATCCACATAGCGCAACCGGCTGAACTGCCAGATAAAACTCTCTTCATCAATGCCAAAAATCTGCTGAGCGGCCCGATCGGGGCGTTTCTTATGCAGGCTAATCATCCGGTAGCGGATCTGGTCGAAGCGTTTTTCAGTTATCGAGTTATACACCAGCGGGCTCGCGCGCGCCTGTTCGTTAATCCACGTCCCGGAACCCTGCACGATCCGCACCACGCCAATGCTGACCAGCTTCTCCAGCGCCTCGCGAATGGTCGAGCGGGACACGCCGTACTCTGCGGCAAGCTGTCTTTCTGGCGGCAGCTTCCGTGCCCCTGGCGCAGTCTGCTGGTAAATTTTGCTGAGCAGATCCTGGGTCACAAACTCTTTTTTCTTCATTACCTTGTCCTGAATGCAATCCGTCACTGCTAATGTGCTAAGACTAGCATTCAGGCGCGAGAGAATAAAAGAAGAGGAGGGGGAGAGTGTGAGCAAGGCTCCCGGCGTCCTCTTTACACAATATTCTTGTTCAGAAACTCACGTATCACTGAAATGATTTCTCTCCCATGGGTTTCCAGCGCGAAGTGACCGGTATCGTAGAAGCGAATGTCCGCATCAGGAATATCGCGCTTCCAGGCCAGCGCGCCTGCAGGAAGGAAAAATGGATCGTTCTTTCCCCAGACCGCCAGTAGCGGTGGCTGATAATCACGGAAGTACTTCTGGAAGACAGGGTACATTTCCACATTCGAGGCATAATGCAGCAGCAAATCAAGTTGAATATCCGCATTGCCCGGCCGGGATATTTGCAGGCCTTCCAGGGTGTATCCATCCAGCGAAACCGAACTTTTGTCAGAAACGCCTTCAAGATATTGCCACTTAATTGAGGCAGGAGTTGGGAAGTCATGCAGGGCATTCCGGTTCTGCTCCGTAGGTTCATGCCAGTATCTTTGAATAGGTGCCCAACTTTCTCCCAGACCTTCCTCATAAGCGTTACCGTTCTGGGAAATGATGGCGGTCACACGCTCAGGATGGGAGAGAGCGAGACGCCAGCCCACCGGAGCACCGTAGTCGTGAACCATCATTGCGTAGGTATTGAGATTAAGCTGTACGGTGAACTGCTCAATGGTCTTCGCCAGTTGACTGAACGTATAGGGGTAGTCAGTTGTTGCCGGAGATTCAGTAAAGCCGAACGCTGGCAGATCTGGCGCAATAACGTGATAGCTCTCGGCAAGCGCGGGGATTAGGTCGCGGAACATAAATGAAGAGGCAGCAAAGCCGTGAAGCAGCAGTATGGTGGGCCTCTCGGAATTACCGGCTTCGCGGTAGAAAATCTTCACGTTATCCACCTCTGCATAGCGGTAATGAACCGGGCTGGCGATGGCCCCATCGGATGAAGAAACTGCAGTAGTCATGGTGGAGAGTGATGTAGAAGTCGTCATGATAACCTCATGTAACCTTTGTAGTGTGAATTTGAAGGTTACACGACTTTATGGTAACCTGACAAATAAATTTTATGGGTTACATAAAACATGAGTACAGAAAACACTTTTACCGGCGTCCCCCTGGTGGGTGATAACCTCGCACTCGATTTCATTAACAGTAAGTATGTTGTTGATGGTAAATATCATGACTGTTTTAGCGATGATAAAAGTGTCGCGAATTGGTTGAAAAGCGTCGGGCTATTGCCCGACATTAAGGATCAGCAGATCCCAACTGGACTGCTGACTGAGGCTCGTGAATTTCGCGACATGGCAAGGAATATTGTGAACGCCGCCATGAACAAGACGCCGGTAAATCTGGGGCTAATCAACCGGCTACTGGAAACCGGTCGTCCGACAAGGCAGCTTGAATGGGATGAAGAGTCGCAAAAATTCCGTACTGTCGTATACCAGAGCGCAGGAAGTCCGTCCGGCCTTCTTTGGCCGATTGCCGATGCTTTGATCAATCTCGTTACCAGCGATAAGTTCGAATTCGTGCGTCAATGTGAGGCTCATGACTGCATTTTGCTCTTCCATGATCTGAGTAAATCTCATCGTCGACGTTGGTGCAGCATGGCAACCTGCGGCAATCGCATGAAAGTTGCCGCATTCCGTTCCAGAAAGAAGCCTTAATAATGGAGTAAGTGCTGCAGAGTTTAGGGGTCATTCCTTCGAAGTGCCGACGCCCGATTAGGTCTGGCGCTCCAGGGGCACGGAATTGCTCTTATGCTCGACCTGCTGTCCGCGCCTTATCTCGCTTCAGGCGATCTGGTCTTGGTTCTGGGGGAGTCGGTGCAAAAAG
>CAMKZP010000400.1 GCA_946477805.1 uncultured Enterobacter sp. | reverse complement strand
CGTCGCAGTTGTCCGCTATGGCCAGCAGCTCGTCGCGGCGGCTTTCGCGGGTTTCGTTAGCGGCCATTTCGCGCGCCAGGTCGGCAAAGCGTTTGATATGCAGGCTGACGGCGTCCAGAACGATATCAATCGCCTTCAGGAACTGGTCGCCGTGCAGGTCGTCCAGCACCGTCAGGTTGATACGCGAGCGGCGTTCGGCCACCTTAGCACGCATGCCGTCGAGGCCTTTTTCCAGCACCAGCGGGAAGTTGACCGCCAGGTGGGCGTCGCCGGAGGTCATGTTGCCTTCGGCCTTGATAATGCCGGTTTCCAGCAGGCCTTTTTGCTCGTCTGTGAACATACCGTAGCAGCGATCCTGCACCGTCTGGCCGCGCCACCACGGGCAGATCTCATGCAGAACGCGCTTGTTCTCTTCGCTCACCGCGAAGCCTGCGCCAGGACGGTCCGCCAGATCGTCGATCTCTTTCTCAATCCAGGAGACGGTATATTCCGGGAAGATTGGCGCGGCGCGCACTTCGCTGGCCTGGTTACCGACGATCAGCTCGTCGTGTTTGATCCAGATGGTGCGTTCTGCAAGATGATGGGCCAGCGCCAGAGCCCGACGCACCGGGATCGGTTTGTCCATGTGCTGCTGGTACATTTCGGTGTAATGCTGTGCGCGCTCGGTGCAGACCGGTGGCTTAACGATATGCACCAGGGCCATTTTGTGCGCTTTAATGCGCTCGCTGAGGGTGTTGAGATTTAACGTTGTCATAATTTTATCCTCGTAAGGTCGCGGTTAACCCTTTCTGGCGGGCGTACTGCTGGGCGAAATCCAGTAAGCCGGGGTTATCCAGCGGTTTGTCAGGGGCAGAGTAGGGTTGGCCGAGCAGGGTGTATTTGTTCATGCCCAGCGTGTGATACGGCAGAAAATGAATGTCGCTAACGTTCAGCTCGTCGGCAGCAAAATTGGTGATGGCGGTAATGGCGGCTTCATCGGCGTTGAAGCCCTGGATCAGCGGGACGCGGACGGTGATTTTCTTGCCGGCGTCCGCCAGGCGCTTCAGGTTATCCAGCACGCGCCGGGCAGAGCCGTCCGTCCACCGTTTAAAAACGTCGCCGTCGACGTGCTTCAGGTCGGCCAGGAACAGATCGACGTAGGGCAATGACGGCTCGATATAGCGCCAGGGTACGTGAAGACAGGTTTCGACGGCGGTGTGGATACCCTGTTCGTGGCTGGTTTTAAACAGCGCGTGCGCCAGCTCCGGGTTCATAAAAGGCTCGCCGCCGGAGAGGGTGATTCCGCCGCCGCTGCGGTCGTAAAAAGGTTTATCCCGCAGCACGGTCGCCATAATCTCTTCCACCTGCTTCTCCTCTCCGTAGACGGTAAGCGCCTGCGTCGGGCAGCAGTCGGTGAGGGCATTGAGCGTCTCTTCGTCGAGCCTCTCCCGGTGAATGATCGGGCCGTTCAGCGCGCGGTCAATGCAGCCCGGCGCCGCCTGCTGGCACAGATCGCAGCCTTCGAGGCACAGGCGCGCGTCAAACAGCACGTCCCGCGTGCGGGAGCGGCTTTCCGGGTTCTGGCACCAGCGACAGCCCAGCGAGCAGCCTTTCAGGAACACCACGGTGCGGATGCCGGGGCCATCGTGCGTAGAGTAACGCTGAATATTGAAGATCATCTTTTCGCCCTCTAATTACATATGAAGATTAAATAGGTTTCGAGTGAAAGTTATCTTGACGCAGGTCAACTCTTGAGCAGGTTTTGTCGTGATAGGGTAAGTGCAGGCTAATTTTGAGGGCGACATCATGGAACTTTATCTCGACACATCAGACGTAGCGGCAGTCAAAAAGCTGGCGCGTATCTTTCCGCTGGCGGGGGTGACCACCAACCCCAGCATTGTCGCTGCGGGTAAAACGCCGCTGGACGTGCTGCTGCCCGAACTGCACGACGCGCTGGGCGGCAAGGGGCGTCTGTTCGCGCAGGTGATGGCGACCACCGCGGAAGGGATGGTGGAAGACGCGCGTAAGCTGCGCGCGATTATTAACGATCTGGTGGTGAAGGTACCGGTGACCGCCGAAGGGCTAGCGGCCATCAAAATGCTGAAAGCGGAAGGGATCCCGACGCTGGGTACGGCGGTGTACGGCGCTGCGCAGGGGATGCTCTCCGCGCTGGCGGGGGCCGAGTACGTGGCGCCTTACGTGAACCGCGTCGACGCGCAGGGCGGGGACGGTATCCAGACCGTTACCGAGCTGCAGCAGCTGCTGACGCTGCACGCGCCGCAGGCAAAAGTGCTGGCCGCCAGTTTCAAAACGCCGCGTCAGGCGCTGGACTGCCTGCTGGCAGGCTGCGAGTCCATCACGCTGCCGCTGGACGTTGCGCAGCAGTTTATTACCTCCCCGGCCGTGGATGCGGCGATTGTGAAGTTCGAGCAGGACTGGCAGGGAGCGTTTGGCCGGACGTCGATCTGATGCGGCTGCCGACGCTATATTGCCATGCCTGGAGCAGCGTTGGTGTGAGCGATTGAATGAGTAGTCAGTGAATTTCAGGCAACAAAAAAACCATTTATGTAAATGGGTTAGTGAAAACAATGAGTTACAAGATAATCAATAAGTTAGGTTAGTGGTAAGGAGTGGCGATTACGGGGCAATGCCAACCTCTGCCGCCACTTTGTCGCCACTCTGCTCATCGTGACTTACTTTAAACGCCAGGGGCCTTTCTCTTCGACTTGCTCCACAGTCCCTTCTGACTCAAGTTCGCGGAGAAGGGCTACCGCCCAATATTGTTGCTGCGTACTTGGGGCTTTAGGGTAATCTCCCCAATCGAGTCCGCAGAGACGAAATACCTCTGCTTGCTTAACTCCCTTACCATTTATGCGCCCATCTGGGTGCATTGCCAAAGCAGCAAGAGCCAGTTCTTTTGCTTTAGTGCGAAGCTCTAACCCCTGTTTCTGTAATTCCTTCATAATCTAACTCTCTATAATTCAAGACCATCCTAATGATACTCCTCTAATATCAGGTGCACACGTGAGCAGCATCTAAGGATGATTGATTCATGGTTGCCAGGGGATTGAAGCGCAGGGCCGTCTCAAGGTGATCAGGAGCAAGGTGAGCATAGCGCATGGTCATTTTTATATCGTGATGGCCGAGAATTTTCTGCAGAGCAAGGATGTTGCTGCCTGACATCATAAAGTGTGCTGCGAAAGTATGGCGCAGAACGTGTGTAAGCTGGCCGCGAGGAAGCACGATGGAGGTTTTGTCCATCACAGACAAAAACTGGAAATAGCAATCCGTAAAGAACTTGAAGCCGTCCAGGGCAATGATTTCTTCGTATAGATCTTTGCTAATGGGAATACTGCGGTTCTTTTTGCCTTTGCCCCTGACGTATGTGATCCGGTACTTGGTGACCTGAGAACGAGTAAGGTTTACAGCCTCGCGCCAGCGCGCACCGGTACTCAAGCAGATTTTAACAACCAGAGCGAGTAGGGGACTTTGAGGGTGACAGTCGTACTAAAAACTCCACTCAGATAGCTTTATGAAAGCCACCGGGCATGACGATGCGGCTGTGGTGGAATTTACCGGGAAGTTGTAGCGGATGGTCAACGTGCATCATTATGGGCTGAAGGATAAACCGAGCCGCACTAGCCAGCCGGTACAGTATGCTAAGCGTAAGCTATTGGGCATAAATCAAGATGATCAGCTTGTCATCCAGGAATTAATCTTTAAAAAATTATTACGCTAATCAAGCTGCCATGCTGTATGGTCTGCTTAATATGTTGGTGTTTTTTTGCAAAGCCCCCTATGCCTTAGAATATGTTTTATCCAGCTCCTCAACTATTCTTGAGCTATAGAACGTTTTGTAAATGCTTTTAGGATTGTTGGGGTCAAGCTTTCTTTGTTTGCAGAACCTCTCGCCTTGAGATTTTAAGCTTCTCATTATGCTATTAAAATCTTTATTCTGT